>CALJDB010000321.1 GCA_938023775.1 uncultured Clostridia bacterium | reverse complement strand
CTTCGCGGCGCGGAGCCCCAGCAGGTACTGCACGCAGCGCGAGCCGTAAAGCGACCAGCCGAGGATCGTTGAATACGCAAAGAGCGTGAGCGCCACGGCGATGAACACCGAGGAGAACGTGCCGTTGAACACTGTGCCGAACGCCGCCGTGATGAGCGCGCTGCCGGGCTTTACGCCGAACGTCACGTCCACGCCGCTGATGATGATCGTGAGCGCGGTGAGCGTGCAGATGACGATGGTGTCCATGAACACCTCAAAAATACCGTAAATGCCCTGCTCGACCGGGCCGTCGCAGTGCGCGGCGGCGTGCGCGATCGGCGCGGAGCCGAGACCGGCCTCGTTGGAGAAGGCGCTCCGGCGCAATCCCCAGACGACCGCCTGGCGGATCGTGATGCCCGCCGCGCCGCCGAGAATGGCGCGGGGCGCGAACGCCGCGGAGAAGATCGCCTTGAACGCCCGGCCGACGCCGCCGAGGTTGCCGAAAATGACGATGAGCGTCATAAGGATGTACGCCACGCTCATAAACGGAATGAGTTTTTCCGTAACAGCGCCGATGCGCTTGATGCCGCCGAAGAGCACGAGCGCCGTGAGCAGCGCAAGTCCGATGCCGAGCCCCCAGCGCAGCGCCGCCTGGCCGCCGAAACCGGGGTTCACGGCACACACCGCGTCCGTCACCGAGCCGACGATGGAGTTGGCCTGCGACATGTTGCCGATGCCGAACGCCGCGAGCGCCGCCAGCACGCTGAACGCCCCGGCGAGCCACTTCCACTTATCGCCCATGCCGTTTTTGATATAGTACATCGGGCCGCCGACCCAGTCGCCGCGCGCGTCGCGCTCGCGGTATTTGACGGCCAGAAGGACTTCCGAATACTTGATGACCATGCCGAGCAGCGCCGCCATCCACAGCCAGAACACCGCGCCGTAGCCGCCCATGGCGATCGCCTGCGACGTGCCGACAATGTTGCCCGTGCCGACGGTCGCGGCGAGCGCTGTCGTCACGGCCTGCAGCGGCGTGATGGCTCCGTGCGCCGTCTCCTGCTTTTTGAAGAGCTTTCCGGCGGTGTTTTTCATCGCGTAACCGAAGCGCCGGAACTGCACCGCTCCGCTGCCAACGGTCAGATAAATACCCCCGGCGAACACGCAAGGCAGCAGGATGTACAGCCATGCCACGTTGTTCAGCGGCCCCGTCAGAAACCGGTACAGCCAGTGGTCATAAATCGTCATATTGCATTTCCCCTCTTTTTCCCGCGGTATCTCAAAAAATAATATGAGGATTATACGCCGTGTATGCGGGAAATGCAATAGAAAATTTTATTGATTTAACGTTTTACAGTACGCCGCACAGCAACAAATGTCACAGAGCGGCTTACGTGCGGTGCACACGGCGCGCCCGTGCAGCACGAGCCGATGGCAGAAATCGTTCGATTTCTCCGGCGGGAGGACGGCGCGCAGCGCCTTTTCGATGCGCACGGGGTCCTTGTCGTTATCGACGAGACCCAGACGGTTCGAGAGCCGGATGCAGTGCGTGTCCACCACGACCGCGCCGGGCTGACGGAACACGTCGCCGAGAATGAGATTGGCGCTCTTGCGCCCCACGCCGGGGAGCGTCAGGAGATCGTCCATATTGTCCGGCACCTTGCCGCCGTAGACCTCCGTGATGCGCTGCGCCTGCCAGACGAGATCGCGCGCCTTGCCGTGGTAAAAGCCGCAGGAGCGGATGAGCTCTTCGACCTCGCCGATGTCCGCCGCCGCCATGGCCTCCACGGTCGGGAAGCGCGCGAAGAGCGCGGGCGTGACGAGATTCACGCGCGCGTCGGTGCACTGCGCGGCGAGCCGCACCTGCACGAGCAGCCGCCAAGCGTCCCGTTCGGTGAGCGTGCAGTCCGCCATCGGGTATTCGCGCTCGAGCGCGGCGAGAATTCCATCGATCTGTTCTTTTGTCCGCATGAGAATCACCTCGCCGCGATTCTACCACGTTTCTGCGCCCCGTGACAAGATTCGCGGTTGTTTTGACGGAGGAAAAACGGTATAATAAAATATCGCATATTTCAAAGGAGGCGTTCCGATTGCCGGAGAAAAAATACCGCCCGCTGGCGGACGAGCTGCGCCCGACGGAGCTGGACGACGTCGTCGGCCAGAACCACATTCTCGGCAAGGGCGGGCTGCTGCGCCGCATTATCGAGAGCGGCGATATCCCGAACATGATCTTTTACGGCCCGTCCGGCACGGGCAAAACGACCGTCGCGCGCATCATCGCGGAAAAGACGAACCGCACGCTGCGAAAGCTCAACGCCACGACCGCGGGGCTTGCGGACATCCGCGCGATCATCGACGAGTTGGACACCATGCTCGCGCCGAACGGCATTCTTCTGTATCTCGACGAGATCCAGTACTTCAACAAAAAGCAGCAGCAGAGCCTGCTGGAGTTCATCGAAAACGGCTCCATCACGCTCATCGCCTCCACGACGGAAAACCCCTATTTTTACGTGTTCAGCGCCATTTTAAGCCGGAGCACGATCTTTGAGTTCAAGTCCGTGGAGCCGCCCGCGGTGCGCAAAGCGGTGGACCGCGCGGTCGCCTATCTCGCCGAGCGCGAGAGCGTGCGCGCGGAGGTGGAGCCCGGCGCGGCAGACTATATCGCCCAGAGCTGCGGCGGCGACGTGCGCAAGGCGCTCAACGCGGTGGAGCTGCTGTTTTCCGCCGCGCGGCGGGTGAACGGCGCGGTGCAGCTTACACTCGCGGACGCGAAGGGCGTCGGTCAGCGCAGCGCCATGCGCTACGACCGCGACGGCGACGGTCATTTCGACACCGTTTCCGCCCTCATGAAGTCCATGCGCGGCTCCGATCCGGACGCGGCGCTGCACTATCTCGCGCGGCTGCTGGAGGCGGGGGACCTCACGGGCGCCTGCCGCCGCATCCTCTGCTCCGCGAGCGAGGACATCGGTCTCGCCTATCCGCAGGCGGTGCCGATCATCAAGGCGTGTGTGGACAGCGCCTTGCAGCTCGGTCTGCCGGAGGCGCAGCTCCCGCTCGCGGAGGCGGTCATATTGCTCGCCACGTGGCCCAAGAGCAACAGCGCCTATCTCGGCATCGCCGCGGCGCGTGCGGACGTGCAGGCGGGCAAGGCGGGTCCCATCCCGCGCGAGCTCCAGAACATCCACGCCGACGGCACGGGCTTTGAGCGCGAGCAGGGCTACAAATACCCCCACAACTTCCCCGGTCATTGGGTCGCCCAGCAGTATCTGCCGGACAGCCTCAAAAACGCGCACTATTACACCCCCGGCGACAACAAAACCGAGCAGGCGGCGAAGGCATACTGGGACCAGATCAAGGGCAGAAAGTGAGGAACACGCCATGCCGATGGATATCCGGGTCGGCGACCGGCTGACGATGAAAAAAGCGCACCCCTGCGGCAGCGCCGAGTGGCTCGTGCTGCGCATCGGGGCGGACTTTCGCCTGCGCTGCTGCGGCTGCGGACACGAGGTGATGGGTCCGCGCAGCCGCTTCGAGCGGAACATCAGACGCGTTGAGCGCGAGAATTTGACGGAGAATTGACGCAAAAGGGCTTGCATTGCGGGAAAAACTGCGTTATACTGCATTGGCTGTTGGCCAACGGCACACCATAATTGAATAAAGAAACGAGTATCAAAAGGAGTTCACCCATGAAAATTCTGACAAGGATCCTCACTTTGCTGCTCAGCGCGGCTTTGCTGGCTGCGGCACTCTGCGGTTGCGGAGGCGGCAAGCCTGTGGCAAGCCAGACGGCGGACCCGACCGGAACGGCGGGGCAGCCGGAAGCGAAGAGCGAGCTGACGATCGGCATCTCTCAGGATTTGGATGACAGTCTTGACCCCCACAAAATGACGGCGGCAGGAACCAGAGAAGTCCTTTTCAATGTGTTTGAGGGCCTTGTAAAGCCCGATACCGAAGGAAATCTGATCCCCGCTGTCGCGGAAAGCTATGTCATTGCGGACACCGGCGACACCTTCACGTTCAAGCTGCGTGAGGGTGTGCGCTTCCATAATGGCGGCACTGTGACGGTCGGGGATGTTGTTTATTCCATTTCCCGCGCCGCCGGTCTGGAGACCGGCGAGCCGCTCATCGCCGCGTTTGCCGCGGTGGAGAGCGTTGAGGCGGCGGACGGTCAGACCGTCGTCATCAAGACGAAGGAGCCCTATCTGGAGTTCCTCAGCTATCTGACCGCCGCGATCATCCCGGAGGGCAGCAGCCCGGCGGACGGTCTCGTCGGCACGGGTCCCTATAAGTTCGTCTCCCGCGCCGCGCAGGAGAACGTTGTGCTCGAGCGCTTCGCCGATTACTGGGGCGAGCCGGCGAGCATCGAAAAAGTGACCTTCAAGGTCATCGAAAACGCCGATATGCTCGTCATGAGCCTGAAAAGCGGCGCGATCGACCTCTGCGCCCACCTGACCGCGAGTCAGGCAAACGAGCTTGGCGACGGCTTCACCGTGCTGGAGGGCAGCACGAACGTCGTGCAGGCGATGTATCTCAACAACGCCTACGGTCCCCTTCAGGATGTCCGCGTGCGTCAGGCGCTCTGCTATGGCGTGGACCGTCAGGGCATTCTGGACCTCGTGGCGGACGGCAAGGGCAGCATCCTCGGCAGCAGCATGTACCCCGCCTTCGGCAAGTACTATGAGGACCTGACCGGTCTCTATCCCTATGACGTGGAGAAAGCCAAGAGTCTGCTCGCCGACGCCGGCTATGCCGACGGCTTTGCGCTGGAGATCACCGTTCCCGGCAACTACCAGTTCCATGTGGACACGGCGCAGGCACTCGCCGAGCAGCTGCGCGCCATCGGCGTGCAGTGCACGATCAAGACCGTCGAGTGGAGCAGCTGGCTGGAGACCGTTTACCAGAACCGCGAGTATCAGGCGACGGTCGTCGGCTTCGACACCTCCGCGGCGATGACGGCGCAGTCCCTGCTCGCCCGCTTCGAGAGCACGAGCCGCAAAAACGTCTGCAACTTCGCAAGCGAGGACTACGACGAGACCTACGCCGCCGCGATTGCGGAGACGGACGAGGCGCGCCAGATCGCGCTTTATAAGCAGCTCGAAACCATTCTGGCGGAGGAAGCCGCCGCAGTGTATATCCAGGACCCCTGCGACTTAGTCGCCGTCCGCGCCGGCGTGACGGGCTACCGCTTCTACCCCATCTATGTGATGGACCTCAGCAGCCTTAAGATCGAAGGCTGAACCCAACAACTTAAAACCCCGAAAGGAGGGTGACGGACATGAAGTACATCGCGAAAAAGGCGGCGGCTATGCTCGTCACCCTTTTTGTCATTTCCCTGCTGGCATTTCTGGCGTTTGAGGTCATTCCCGGTGACCCGACGACCAAGATGCTCGGCACGGACTGGACGCCGGAGCGCGCCGCCGCGCTGCGCGCGGAGCTGGGGCTTACCTCCCCGCTGCCGCTGCGCTATCTGCGCTGGCTGGGCGGCTTTTTCGGCGGCGACCTCGGCACGAGCTACAGCTACGGTCAGCCCGTGCGCGAGCTGCTCGCTGGAAAGATCGGCATCACGGCGGCGCTCTCCGCCATGGCGTTTCTGATGGTGATCGTCATCTCCATCCCGCTGGGGCTCTTCGTCTCCGGCCGCGCCGGGGGCGTGCTCGACCGCATCGTTACGGCGGTGAACCAGATCGTGATGAGCATCCCGCCGTTTTTCATCGGCATCGTCTTCACGAGCGTGTTCGGCCTCGCGCTGCGGCTTTTCGTGGCGGGCAGCTTCGTGAGCCCGTCGGAGGATTTCGCCGGATTTCTCGGCTACCTCATCTTCCCCGCCCTCGCCATCGCGCTGCCGCGCAGCGCCATGACGGTGCGTCTGCTGCGCAGCAGCATCTTAAACGAGCTCGGTCAGGACTATGTCCGCACCGCCTATTCCCGCGGCAACGACCGCAAAACCGTGCTGCGCCGCCATGTGCTGCGCAACTCGATGCTGCCGGTCGTGACCTTCCTCGCCGTCACGCTCGCGGACATCGTCGCCGGCAGCATCATCATCGAGCAGGTGTTCAACATCCCCGGACTCGGCAGGATGCTGCTCCTCTCCATCGCGAACCGCGACCACCCCGTCGTGCTCGCCATCGTGATGATGATCTCCGCCCTCGTGATTTTCGTGAATTTTCTCGCCGACGCCGCGTATCAATTGATCGATCCGCGGATCCGATTGAAATAACCGTTTTTTCTGCGAAGCTTTTTCACTTAAGGAGATACCACACTATGAAATCCCTGCGTGAGCTTTATCGCATCGGGCGCGGGCCCAGCAGTAGCCATACGATGGGACCGGAGGCGGCGGCGCGGCGCTTTCTCGCCGCTTATCCGGACGCCGAGCGCTTCCGCGTGACGCTCTACGGCTCGCTCGCGAGCACGGGACGCGGACACCTGACGGACCGCGCCGTGGAAGACATATTCGGCGCAGAGCGCACGGAGGTCATTTTTGACACCGAAACGCAGGACCTGCCCCATCCGAACACGATGGACCTCGCCGCCTTTTCCGGCGGGCGGGAGATCGGCAGGGCGCGGGTGCTCAGCGTCGGCGGCGGCGCCATCCGCGTCGAGGGGCACCCGGAGGAGGACACGCCGGAGGTCTATCCCGAGCGCTCCTTCGCCGAAATCGCCGACTACTGCAAGCACCGCCGTCTGCGCCTCTGGGAATACGTCGAGCAGCGCGAGGGTCCGGAGATCTGGGACTTTCTCTTCGAGGTCTGGTCCGCGATGAAGCGCGCCATTTTGAACGGGCTCACCGCCTCCGGCGAGCTGCCCGGCGGGCTGCATGTGGAGCGCAAGGCGCAGTATCTCTATAACCAGCGCCACATCGACGAGAGCGGCACCACGCGCGAAAACCGCATCGTCTGCGCATACGCCTTCGCCGTTGCGGAGGAAAACGCCGCCGGCGGCATCATCTGCACCGCCCCGACCTGCGGGGCGAGCGGCGTCGTCCCCGCGGCGCTGCGCTATACGCAGGAGCAGCGCGATTTTTCCGACCGCGACGTGCTGCGCGCCCTCGCCGCCGGCGGCGTCATCGGCAACCTCATCAAGACGAACGCCTCCATCTCCGGCGCGGAGTGCGGCTGCCAGGCAGAGATCGGCACGGCTTGCAGCATGTGCGCCGCCGCCCTTGCGGAAATTCACGAGATGGGCATCGACCAGATCGAATACGCCGCGGAGGTCGCGATGGAGCACTATCTCGGTCTGACCTGCGACCCCATCGGCGGGCTGGTGCAGATCCCCTGCATCGAGCGCAACGCCGTCGCCGCGATGCGCGCCATCAACGCGCTCTCGCTCGCAAACTTCCTCTCCAGCACGCGCAAGATCAGCTTCGACATGGTCGTGCAGACCATGTATGAGACCGGGCGCGACATGCACCTCAGCTACCGCGAGACGTCCAAGGGCGGGCTCGCCAAGCTCTATCAATGACGCTTCAGGAGGCGAGAGCTCAGTGATCACTCTGCTTGCGCGCTGGCTCATCCCGGACCGGGAAAACACGGCGGACCCCGCCGTGCGCCGCGCTTACGGAACGCTCTGCGGAGCGGTCGGCATTGCGCTGAACCTGCTGCTCGCAGCGGGCAAATTCTTAGCCGGCGCGCTCGCCGGCTCCATCGCCGTCACGGCGGACGCCTTCAACAACCTCTCCGACGCCGGCTCCTCGCTCATCACCCTGCTGGGCTTCCGCCTCGCCGGGCGGCGGGCGGACGCAGGGCACCCTTACGGTCACGGACGTCTTGAATACGTCTCCGGTCTCGCCGTCGCAGTCGTCATCATCCTGATGGCGTTTGAGCTCGGCAAGAGCGCGGTGGAGAAAATCCTCGCGCCGGAGCCCGTCGGCGGCGGCTGGCTGCCCGCGGCGATTCTCGCCGCCGCCATCGCCGTGAAGCTCTATATGTTTTGCTATAACCGCGCCGTCGCAAAGCGCATCGGCTCGGTCGCCATGCGCGCCGCCGCGGCGGATTCGCTGAGCGACTGCATCGCGACCGCGGTCGTGCTGCTCTCGATGGGCGTCTCCCGGCTTTTCGCCGTCAGCATCGACGGCTGGGCGGGGCTCGCCGTCGCGCTTTTCATTCTCTGGACCGGCATCGGCGCGGCGCGCGACACGCTCTCGCCCCTGCTCGGACAGGCACCGAGCCCGGAATTTGTCCGCGAGGTGACGGACGCCGTGCTCGCCCACCCGGAGGTGCTCGGCATCCACGATCTCATCGTCCATGATTACGGTCCCGGACGCCAGATCATCTCCCTCCACGCGGAGGTGGACGGTAAAAAGGACGTCTTCGTCACCCACGACGCCATCGACAATATTGAGCGCGAGCTGCGCGCCCGCTTCGGCTGCGTCGCCACAATCCATATGGACCCCATCGAGACGGACAACGCCGCAGTGGACGCCCTGCGCGCCCAGATTGCCGCACTCGCGAAGGAGCTCGACCCCGCCGTGACCATCCATGATTTCCGCGTCGTCCCCGGTCCGAGCCACACAAACGCCATTTTCGACGCCGTCATCCCCCGCCACCTCGGTCTCAGCGACGACGAAGCCGCGGAGCGTCTGCGCGCGCTCGTCGCCGAGCGCATCCCCGGCTGCTGCGCCATCGTCACCGTCGACGAGGATTTCACCTAAAACCGCTCTTTTCAGGAGAACGCCGTGAAAAAGAAACACGACAAAAATCTCATAATCGGCTCCGTTCTCGCCGGTGCGGTGCTGCTGCTCATCGTCGTGGGCTATTTCTGGACCCCCTGCGACCCGGAGGCGATGAACGCCTCCGCGAAGATGCAGCCGCCGAGCTGGGCGCATCTGCTCGGCACGGACAACTTCGGGCGGGACATTTTCTCCCGCGTGCTCTCCGGCGCGGGGACCACGCTGTTCATCGCGGCGGCGACCGTTGCCGTCGGGCTCGCCGTCGGCATTTTGGCCGGCGCGTTCACGGGCTATTTCGGCGGCTGGGTCGACGAGGTGCTCATGCGCATCAACGACGTCATCACCGCCTTTCCGAGCATCCTGCTCGCCCTCGTGCTCATCAGCATTTTGGGCAGCGGAAAATATAACATCATCGCGGCGCTGAGTCTGCTCTTCATCCCAAGCTTCGCCCGCGTGGTGCGCAGCGAATTTGCGCGCCAGAAGGAGCTGGACTATGTCCGCAACGCGCGGCTGATGGGCGTCGGGACGCTGCGCATCATGTTCGTCCACATCCTGCCGAACGTGATGCCCGTCGTGCTCTCCACGGTCACGATCGGCTTCAACAACGCCGTGCTCGCCGAGGCGGCGATGAGCTATGTCGGCATCGGCGTGCTCATGCCGGACACGAGCCTCGGGCGCATGCTTTCGGAGAGCCAGAGCTACTTCTTCTCCGCCCCGTGGTATGCGCTGAGCGCCGGCGGGACCATCGTTGCGCTCATTCTGGGCTTCAGCCTCATCTCCGAGGGATTGGAGGGACGCAGCCGTGCTTGATATCCGTAATCTCCACGTCAGCTTTCTCGACCCGGAGGGTCAGAGCGAGGTCCTCCACGGCATTGATTTGCACATGGAGCCCGGCGAGATGCTCGGTCTCGTCGGCGAGAGCGGCAGCGGCAAGAGCCTGACCGCCCTCGCCGTCGCGGGGCTTTTGGACCGCAAAAAGACCCGCGCGAGCGGCGAAATACTGTTTCAGGGCAAGAACCTGCTCACGATCCCACGCGAGGAGCTGCGGAGCATTCAGGGGCGGGAGATCGGCATGATCTTTCAGGAGCCGATGACGAGCTTAAACCCCCTCATGCGCGTCGGTCAGCAGGTGGAGGAGACGCTCCGCATCCACACGGACAAAACGCCCGCCGAGCGCCGCGCCCTCGCGCTTGAGGTCATGGAAAAGGTCGGTCTGCCCGACCCGGAGGCGACCTATCTGAAATATCCCCACCAGCTCTCCGGGGGTCAGCGCCAGCGCGCCATGATCGCCGCGGCGTTCATCATCAACCCCCGCCTGCTCATCGCCGACGAGCCCACCACGGCGCTGGACGTCACCGTGCAGGCGCAGATCATCGACCTGCTGCGCGACGTGAGCCGCAAGCATGGCGTCGGCATTTTGTTCATCTCCCATAATCTTCAGGTCGTGCGGCGGCTCTGCTCCCGCGTCTGCGTCATGCAGGGCGGCAGCATCGTGGAAACCGGCAGCGCGGACGGCATTTTCCTCCACCCGCGGGAGAAATACACGAAAAAGCTCATCGCCGCGATCCCAACGCGCGACAAGCGGCGGAGGTGAGGGCAGCGCCATGGCAGACAAAATTCTGGAAGTGAAAAACCTGAACGTCACCTACGGAGGCGGCGGCTTTCTGCATAAAGCTCCCGGCTTCCGCGCCGTGCGGGACGTCAGCTTCAGCGTTGCGCAAGGCGAGATCGTCGGTCTCGTGGGCGAGAGCGGCTGCGGCAAGAGCACGCTCTCCAAGGCGATTCTCGGTATGCTGCCCTACACGGGCGAGATCATCCACCACACAAAACGGCCCCAGATGGTGTTTCAGGACCCTTACGGGAGCCTGAACCCCGCCAAAACGGTCGGCTGGATCGTGGAGGAGCCGCTGCGCGCCTTCGGCAAGTATGACGCCCCGGAGCGCCGCCGCCGCGTGGCGGAGATGCTCAGCCGCGTCGGGCTTGGTCCGGAGTATCTGACCCGCCGCCCGCGGGAGCTCTCCGGCGGTCAGCGCCAGCGCGTCGGGCTCGCCGTCGCGCTCATCCAGCGCCCGCGCTTCATCATCGCCGACGAGCCCGTCAGCGCGCTGGACGTCACCATTCAGGCGCAGATTCTCGACCTCCTGCTGGAGCTCCAGCGCGACCTTGCGCTGAGCTATCTCTTCATCTCCCACGACTTGAACGTCGTCTACCAGATCTGCGACCGCGTGCTCGTCATGCACGGCGGAGAGATCGTGGAGCAGGGACCCGTGGAGGAGGTTTATGATCACCCGAAGCACGAATACACCAAAACGCTGCTTGCGGCGATATGAGGTGCGATACGCGATCCCGCCCGGCTCTGCCGGGCGGGGTCTTTTTTTGATCCTTGCGCCTTTGGCGCGCATAAAAATTGCCTCCCTCTTACGAGGGAGGCTTAAATCACTTCAGCAGGGTGCCCTCGGCCTCCAGCGCTACGCTGGAGTCGCGGAAGGCGAAGTAGTAGTCGAGGACGCTGCGGGCGATGACGGCGAGGGAGGCGCCGGCGCTGCCCTTTTCCACGGCGACCGCGACGGCGATCTCCGGGTCCTCATAGGGCGCGTAGCAGATGAACATGGCGTCGTCGGTGTTCTTGCCGGTCTGGGCGGTGCCGGTCTTGGCGGCGCAGGAGTAGGGCGCGTCGGCAAAGACGAAGTAGACCGAGCCCGCCATCGGGTCCGTCACGACGCCGCGCATGCCGGCGTGGACCGCGTCGAAGTATTCCTGCTCCGTCTCCACGCTGCTGAGAACCTCCGGCAGGCGCTCAAAGAGCGTGCGGGAGAAATCGTAGGACAGCACGCTTTTCAGGATCGAGGCGCTGTGGCGCGTGCCGTTATTCGCGATGGCGGCGCAGTATTCGGCGAGCTGGAGCGGGGTAAAGTGGCTCTCCGCCTGCCCGATCGCCGCCTGAATGGCTTCTCCGGCGTAAACGTCGCGGCCGTATTTCTCCTGGAAATAAGCGTCCGTGGTCATCACGCCGACGTCCTCGCTGAGTTCGATGCCCGTGCTCTCGCCGAGCCCGAAGGCGGCGGCGTATTTCGCCATGAGGCTGATCTGGAGATAGTCGCCGAGGGTGTAGAAAAAGATGTTGCAGGAATTTGTAATCGCGCCGACGACATCGAGGTCGCCGTGGAGGCCCTTGCCGTAGATCCAGCAGCGCGGCGCGTAGCCGATGTCGGCGTATTTGTCGTAAACGCCCTCGCACTTGATGATGGTGCTGGTGTCGATCTTGTGCTCGGCGAGTCCGGCGATGGCGGTGCAGGGCTTGAAGGTGGAGCCCGGCGCGTAGGACGCCTGAAGCGCGCGGTTATAGAGCGGGTCGTTTTCCGCCGCGGCGATCTCGCTGTAATCGGCGAGAAAGTTGCTGAGGTCATAGGTCGGCCAGCTCGCGATGGCGAGGGGCTCGCCGGTCTTGACATCCACGGCGACGGCGGCGCCGCCGGTGATGAGCTGCTTGATGTCGCTCTCGTCGCCGCCGTACTGCTCGATCTCCTCGCGCTCGGCGGTGCGCTCGGCGTTCTGGCTCGTGATGTAGGAGCTGAGGGCGTTCTCCGCCGCCTCCTGCAAGCCGATGTCGATCGTAAGATAAACGTGGTTGCCGGGCTCGGTCGCCGTGGTCTCCACCGCGTCGGTGACGACGCCGGTCGCCGTGCTCGTCACGCGCAGCTCGCCGTCGCTGCCGTGGAGATAGCTCTCAAACGCGAGCTCTACGCCGGACTGTCCGACCTTCGCGTCGTTGGAGTAGCCCGCCTTGCTGTACTGCTCCAGCTGGCTCTCGCTCATCTGGCCCACATAGCCGAGCAAGTGGGCGGCGTAGCTCGTGTTATATTCGCGGACGAAGCCGCTCTCGACCTTGAAGCCGGGGATGTCGCTCTCCATCAGCGTTGTGATGAGGTCCATGCTGACGTCCTCGGCGAAGATATAATCCGAGGTCGCGAAGCCGTAGCTGTAGCGGCCGTTGATCTCGTAGCGGACGCCGGCGATGATGCGCGTCTCCTCCGCGGTATAGCTGTTGTCGATGCCGTAGCGCTCGCGCATATACGCCATCAGCTCCACGGCGGAGGTGGACTCGTCGAGCTTTTTGTCGCGCAGGTAAGCACGCAGGAAAACGCGCTGGGCGCTCGTCATCTCCGTGTACTCAAACGGCGGCGTTTTTGTGATGGGCAGCGTGTCGGTATAGCTGTCGCCGTAAGATACGATGGTGTTTACAAGCTCCAGAATGGTGGCGTTCGCGGCGGCGATCGTCTCGTCCGAGCCGTCCGGGAACAGGGCGGCTTCGTCCAGAATGAGGTTGTTGCAGACGCGGTTTTCCACCAGCACGCGGCCGTAGCGGTCCAGAATGCTGCCGCGCGCGGCGTTGACGCGCTGGGTGGAGATCTGGTTGTTGCGGCTCTCCTCGTAATAGGCGCGGCCCTCCACGACCTGAAGCTTATAGAGCGTGATGACCGCGACGACGACGAGCGTCGCCGTGATGATCCCCATCACCGCAAGGCGGACGGGGCGGATGAGTTTTTCCATAGGAAGTCTCCTTTCCCGGAGAAAAAAGTGGCTTTTCTTACCGCTTCGAGATCCCCTTTGCGGCGAAATAGACCGGCACCGTCAGCGGCAGGGACCAGAGCGTCTGCTTCGCGCCGGTGGCGAGCAGGGGACCGAGCATAGCGTCGTGGAACAGCCACATCGGGACGATCTGGCACAGTGCGGTGATAACGAGCGCGGCGGCGGAGAGGATAAAAAAGCTCAGAAACCGGCGGTTTAACAGATATTCCGCCAGCACGCCGGCGAAAAAACCGAAGGCGGCGAAGAGCACGAGATAGAGCGCCGCGGAGCCGACGCAGCAGCGGTCATAGAGCAGCCCCGCAACGATGCCGAGCGAGCCGCCCCACACGCCGCCGAGCCAGAAGCCGAAGGCGGCGGCGAGCCCCGGCAGGATCATCGGCTTTGCGCCCGCGATGTCCACGCGCGCGAGCACCATGATCTGGATCCAGAGCGCGGCGATGATGCAGAGCACGCAGATGACGGCGCGCCGGATCTTTTTCAGATTGATGAGATCCAGAAAGATCATATTCCCCGCCTCACTCCACAATCTCGAAATCCCGGATGATGAACACCTGCGAGAGCTGCGTCACGTCGCACGCCGGGTCGATGATGCCGTAAGTCGTCTGTCCGCCGGACTCGCTCATGACGGCGCTGACCGTCCCGACATAAAGCCCCGCGGGGAACGAGCCGCCCTTGCCGCTCGTCAAAACCTCGTCGCCGTCGAAGATCTGGGCGCCGGAGGCGAGGTAAGTCAGGCGCGTTTTGCCCTGCTTCATGAGGGAAAACTCACCCGTGACGACGCAGGCATAGCTGTCGCGCCCGACGAGCGCGCCGAGGTCCATGTCCACGTCGATGACGGTGCGCACCGTCGCCCACTCGCTGCCGAGCTCCGTGATCTGCCCGACGAGCGCGCCGTATTCGGTGATGACGCAGTCGCCCACCTCCAGCCCGGCGTCGCTGCCCTTGCTGATGGTGAACGCGGAGGTATAGCTGCTCGGATCCCAGCCGATGATGCGCGCCGGCTCCAAGTCGAAGTCGCTGTGCTTCTCCTGAAAGTCCAGCAGCTCGCGGAAGCGGGCGTTTTCCGCCTCCAGCTCCTCATAGTTGCGGGCTTCCTCGCGCAGGGAGGCGTTTTCCGCCTTCAGCGCGTTATTCTCCTCCACGATGCGGTCGTATTCGTAGATATAGCCGTAAATGCCCTCCACCCAGTCGAGGACGGACGCCACCGCCTTCTGCACCGGGGCGCGGAGCGAAGCGCCGCTGTCCTGCACGAGACCGGCGCGCCCGCCGCGGACGCTCGTCACCGCGACGGCGATGAGCGCCAAAATGACCACGACCGCCGCGATGCGGACGCCGTATTTGGAAAGATAATGTTTCAGCTTCAAAGCAAACTCACATCCAGCTCTTTCAAAAGTTTTCCGAGCGCGCAGAGCGGCAGACCCATGACGTTGAAGAAGTCGCCGTCCAGATGCTCGACAAATAAGCTCGCATAGCCCTGCGCGCCGTAAGCTCCCGCCTTGTCCATCGGCTCGCCGGTGGCGATATACGCCGCGATCTCCGCGTCCGTGAGGGCGCGGAAGCGCACATCCGTGCGCTCGGCGTGCAGCCGCCGCTCCCCGCCGCGCTCTACGGCGACGCCGGTATAGACCGTGTGCGTCCGCCCGCTCAACGCGCGGAGCATCGCCGCGGCGTCCGCCTCGCTTTTCGGCTTTCCGAGCACCCGCCCGTCCAGCACGACGACGGTGTCCGCCCCGACGACGATGTCCTCCGGGCGCGCCCACGCCGCCGCGACCTCCGCCGCCTTGCAGGAAGCGAGCTCCGTCACGAGCGCGTCCGGCGTCAGCTCCGGGTGGGGCTTTTCCTCCCCCTTCGCGGGGTGAATTTCCAGGTTTTCAACATGCAGCATCTCCAGCAGCTCCCTGCGGCGCGGGGAGGCGGAGGCAAGGATCAGCTTCATTCCACACCTCGGTAATATAGCCCGCGGGTCAGCCCGTTCGGGCAGTATTCGTTCTGGCCCAGATAGCTCTTCGCGACCTCGACGCATTCGCGCGGGCTCTCCGTCGTGAACAGCAGCCGTCCCGCCCAGAGGCGGCAGGCGGCGATGTCCTCCGGCTTGTCCGCTAAAAAGAGCTTATGGGCATTCAATATCACATTTCTGCATCCAAATTCCCTCACGACCGGGAAAACGGAGCCCATCCGGTCGGAGAGCGTCGCCGGTCCCGTGCAGGGGCAGGCTCCGCCGGCTTCCTTCAGGATGCACTGGTCCGTCACCATCGCGGGCAGGCGGCCGTAGACGATGAGCTCGGTGTCGAGCGCGCGGACCAAATCGCGCACCTGCGCGATGCGCAGCTCGAACGACGCCGTGACGCTCCGGAGCCCCGCCGCGGCGAGGACCTGCATCGTCTGGGAGTTGAAAACGTTCAGCCCGAAGTCGCCCCGGACGGCGAAGCCGAGATTTTTCGCGAGCGCGATCTCGCCGAGATTGCCGCAGAGGACCTCCTCCACGCCCTGCTCCCGCACCTCGCGCAGCAGCGCGAGGACTTTCTCCGCCTCCGTGTCCGTCACGACGCGGGGCATAACGGCGGAGACGGGGACGCCCGCGTCCCGGAAGGGCTTTACGCATTCCGGCTTCTGCGCCAGAAGCTCCAGCGGGACGTAGACGAGCCCCGGACGCAGCGCGGCGAGCTCCGGCGTCAGCTGTTCGGCGGAGAGGACCTGCACGTTGAGCTGCGCCGTCCGCGGCTCCGGCACGACGCGCGTCAGCGGCGGGATCGCCCCGGCGCGGCGCAGCGGCGGCTGACCGCGCTTCGCCGTCAGCTCCGCGAGCGCGGCGCGGCGCAGCTCGTTGACCGCGGCGGCAGGGAGGAAAAGCCCGCCGTCCACGACCGCCTTGACCCGGCGGCAGCGGTAGGGCGTGCCGCCCGTTTTATAAAGCTGGGCGGAGAGCGCGCTCTCCGTCAGCGCGGCGGACTGCGCCGGCTGCGGCACGGGACCCGTGACCGCGGCTTCGTTCCCGTCGTCGTCGCGCACGGCGACCCGCGCGCTCGTCCCGGCGCGGACGATGGCGGCAAAGTCCACGTCCACGCGGCGCATTTCCCCGGCGGCGTAAGCGCGGCGCGCGGCGGTGAAGAGCTTGTTCGCGTCCTTGTCCGGCTCGCCGCGGACGCCGTGCATGTCCTGCTTTTTCCCGGTGTAATACCCGTCCGTGAACCCGTCGCGCGAAAAAGCGAGGCGGAGCGTTTCAAGCTCCTTCTCCGTCGGCGGCGTGTGTTCATGGATGGCGCGGTGATAAATTTTCGTGACGATCGCGCCGTATTCCGGGCGCTTCATGCGCCCCTCGATCTTCACGCAGGCGACGCCCATGTCCTCCAGCTCGCCGAGGAAGTCTGCGAGGCAGTTATCCTTCAGCGAGAGGGGGTAAGCCTCGCTGCTGCGCCCGGCGCTGTACTGCATGCGGCAGGGCTGGGCGCACATGCCGCGGTTGCCGCTGCGACGACCGATGAGCGAGGACATATAGCACTGCCCGCTGTGGCAGAAGCAGAGCGCGCCATGGACAAAGACCTCCACCTCGATGGGGCTGCGCGCGGCGATGAATCGGATCTGCTCCCGGCTCAGCTCCCGCGCGAGGACGACCCGGCGCATGCCGAGCTGCGCCGCGGCGTGGACCCCGGCGAGATTATGGACGGACATCTGGGTGCTGGCGTGCAGCGGAAGATCGGGGCAGACGCTGCGCAGCACGCGCGCGAGCCCGAGGTCCTGCACCAGCACGGCGTCCGCCCCCGCATCGGACACGAAGCGCCCAAGCTCCGCCGCCTGCTCCATCTCGCGGTCGCCCACGAGGGTATTCATCGTGACATAAACGCGGCAGGCACGCTCATGGCAGTAGCGCAGCGCGTCGATAAATTCCTGCTCGGAAAAATTTTTCGCGCCCCGGCGGGCGTTGAAGCCGCCGAGCCCCAGATAAACGGCGTCCGCCCCGTTCTGAACGGCGGCGACAACAGCCTCCGGGCTTCCGGCAGGGGATAAAAGCTCCAGCATGGCTCGTTCTCCTGTAAATGGATAAAATCCGGCATAGTAACTATTAAGCAAATTATTATACCATATAAGTGGGACTTGATTCAAGCGCTAATTCTATGATATAATGAATAACCCACCACAAAATGACCCACTACAAGAGACAGATTCGGAGAGCGCACACCATGAACGAGGAAAACCGCATTTTGTCGTCCGCTGACGCGGACCGGCTGCTCGCCGCGAAGGACGGCGCGGCGGCGCTGCTTTATCTGCATATCCTGCGCCGCGGCGGGTTTTCCCTGACGGACGCGGCGGCGGACCTCCGCTTATCCGAGGCGGAGACCGCCCGCGCGGCGGAGACGCTGCGGCGGCTCGGTCTGCTGCATCGCGAGCAGCCGCTGCCGGAGAAGGCGATGCCGGAATACACCGCCGAGGACATCGGCACGCGGGCGCGGACGGACCCCGGCTTTGAGGACGTCGTTGCCGAGGCGCAGCGCGCGCTCGGCAGGGTGCTCTCCACCGCAGACTTGAAGCTGCTTTTCGGCATTTACGACTATCTCGCCCTGCCGCCGGACGTCATCATGCTGCTGCTGCACCACTGCATCGAGGACTATCAGCGGCGCAGCGGCGCCGGACGCATGCCCTCCATGCGCGCCGTGGAGAAGGAGGCGTGGTTCTGGGCGGAAAACGAGATCACAACGCTCGACGCCGCGGAGGAGCACATCCGCCGTGACCGCGAGCGGCAGAAGCTCGGCGAGCAGGTGAAGGAGGTCCTCCAGATCCGCGGCCGCGCGCTGACGGCAAGCGAGGCGAAATACGTTCAGTCGTGGCTGGACCTCGGCTTTTCGCCGGACGCCATCGCCGTCGCCTACGACCGCACGGTGCTCTCCACCGGGCGGCTCGTCTGGAAATATATGGACCGCATTTTGCAGAGCTGGAGCGAGAAAAAGCTCTTCACCCCGGCGGAGATCGAAGCGGGCGACGCGCGCCGCGTCAGCCCCGCCCGCCCCGCGGCGGAGACCCCGCCGGAGGACGAGCAGAAGCGGCGCAATCAGGAGATACTGCGAAAAATGTATGAGCAGATGAACGGAGGAACGGGACATGGCGACTGACGGAAAGCTGCTCGCCCGCGCGCGGGACACCCTTGCGCGGCGGCGCGAAGCGCACGAGGCGGAGCGCGACGCGCGCGAGGCGCGGCTCTGGCAGGAGAACCCGGCGCTGCGCGATACGGACGCGGCGCTGCGCGCCCTGATGGGCGAGGTCGTCTCCCTCGCCGTGAGCCACGCGGGACCGGAGGCGTTCGCCGACCTCGAACGCCGCAGCGCCGAGCTCTGCGAGCGCCACGGGGAGCTCCTCGCCGCCGCAGGCTATCCGGAAAATTATCTCGACGGCGACATCGATTGCCCGGACTGCCGCGACAGCGGCTATCTGCCGAGCGGGGAGATGTGCCACTGCCTCCGCGCGCTCTATGAGTCCGAGCGCGCGAAGGAGCTCGCCGCGGCGCTCGCCCTCGGCGAGGAGAGCTTTGCGGACTTCTCCCTCGACTATTATACCGGCGCAGACCGCGAGCAGATGGAGCTCGTGCTGAACGCCTGCCGCAGCTACGCGGTGAAGTTCGGTCCCGACTCACCGAACCTGCTGTTCCGCGGCGGAACGGGGCTCGGCAAGACCTTCCTCTCCGGCTGCATCGCAAAAACGGTGTCCGGGCGCGGCTTCGCCGTCGTCTACGAAACGGCGCTGGACGCCTTCGACGCCTTCGAGTCCCAGAAATTCTCCCGCGACGCGGAAAATTACGCCGAGGCGAGCGAGCGCGTGAAGCGCATTCTCGACTGCGACCTGTTCATTCTGGACGACCTCGGCACGGAGCTGACCACAAGCTTCACCCAGAGCGCGCTTTATAACATCGTGAACTCCCGCCTGACCGCGGGGCGCAAGACCATCATCAGCACGAACCTCAGCGAGGAGGAGACGGCGCGGCGCTACCTGCCGCAGACCGTGTCACGCCTCGGCGGGGAATACGTCGTGCTGGACTTCGTCGGGCGCGACGTGCGCCGCCAGCGGCTGGAGCACAAGTACCGATAAAAAGAAAAGGAGACGCAGCAAATGCAGCACGAGATCACGCGGATCATCCCCCTTCTGAACGAGCAGGGCGAGCTCACGGAGCCCGGCTGGGCGCGGCGCATGCTGCCCATTTACCACCGCGCCGATGTGCGCGCCGGCGCGCTGCGCATCAAGGAGTGGGACTATTACCTCATCACGAACAGTCATATCGGGCTCGCGCTCACCGTGGCGGACAACAGCTATATGGGGCTTGACAGCATCTCCCTGCTGAACTTCGACGAGGGCTGGGAGATCACGACGAGCCCGATGCGTCTGCTCCCGCGCGGGACGACCGCCCTTCCGGAGCACTCCGCCGCCGGGGACACGGACATCACCGGGCGCGACTACGGCATCCACTTCCGCCATGTCGACGGCAAGCGTGTGCTGCTCGCCCAGATGCGCCGCTTCGGTCCGGAGGGCAGCCTCACGGCGCGCATCGAGCTGACGGACGAGCCGGAGGACAGCATCGTCATCGCGACGCCCTTTGAAAAGCCCGGCTATTTTTACTTCAATCAGAAGATCAACTGCCTGCGCGCCGCCGGGACCGTTACTTACGGCTATGGCAACCGGACCTACACCTTCGACCCGGCGGACTCCTTCGCCGTGCTGGACTGGGGACGCGGCGTGTGGACTTACAAAAATACATGGTACTGGGGCAGCGCCTCCGGCGCGGTCGGCGGCGTCCCCTTCGGCTGGAACATCGGCTACGGCTTCGGCGACACCTCCGCCGCGAGCGAAAACGCGCTGTTTTATAACGGCAGGCTGCACAAATTAGAGCAGGTGGAATTTCACATTCCGACGAAAAAGGGACGCGACGACTACATGTCCCCGTGGCACTTCACAAGCAGCGACGGGCGCTTCGAGATGGACTTCACCCCCGTGCTCGACCGCAAAAGCCGCACCAGCGCCCTCGTCATTGAAAGCGACCAGCATCAGGTCTTCGGGCGCTACACCGGAAAAGCCGTGCTGGATGGCGGCGGAATGGATGACGGAGCGGGTGCTCCCCGCGCTGGTCATAATTAAATGGTCAGTGATGGTGCCCTGGGTGACGGTCACGTCCTCCGGCCCGGAATCCGCCCCGTTGTTCGTGTCCTTCAGTCCGGCAAAGCCCAGGGCGTAGACCTGAGTCCCGTCCACCACCCGGCGGGAGGACAGCAGGGGCAGCGCCCGGTAGCCGGACACCGGCTCCATGGTCTGGAGCACCGCCACGTCCGGGTAGCCGTCGGTGGTGGCCAGCACCCGGCATTCCACGGCGGACCCGGCCAGGGGGGCCTGGTTGGCGTCCAGCTCCGCCCCGTCCTTCAGCAGCCACAGGCGGATGGAGCCGTCCTCGCATTTGCCGCTTCCGGCGGCCACATGCCAGTTGGTGAGGAAAACGTCCGTCTCCTCCCCGGCGGCGCCCACGGCAAACCCGGTGCCGGACCATCGGATCCGCCGCCCGGTCTCCCGCTCCGTCCCCAGCCCGTACAGATGCACCACGCTCTGCCGCGCCGCCTCCACCGCCTCCGTCTCCCCGGCCAGCGCCTCCGCCTCATCCAGCACCTCCGGCCCGCCGAACAGCCGGGAGAGGCGCAGCAGGGCCGCGCTGGCGGGGTTCTCCCGGAAGGGGGCGAGCATATCCCGCAGGGCGGCGAAGTTTTTGCCCTCGATCAGGGCCCGCATCCGCTCCATCTCCCCCTCCTCCAGCTCCATCCGGGCGGCCACATCCCGGAAGAAGCCGGCGTGGCCCAGCTCCACATGGAACCGTGAGGCCCCGCACACCCGCAGGGCGTCCACTGCTGTAGCCACCATCTCCAGATCCGCTTTCATCCCGGCGGCTCCGATCAGCTCCACCCCGCACTGGGGGAGCTCCCGGTTCCCGCCGCTGTGGGCCGGCCCGGCCCGGTACACGGTCTGGTCGTAGTACAGCCGCTGGGGCAGGGGCAGGGCCCGAAGCTTTGTGGCCGCCACCCGGGCGATGGGGGTGGTGGAATCCGGCCGCATGACGCAGAGCTTCCCGCTCTGATCGAACACCTGTACCATTTGTTCCTGGGGGATGGCACTGCCCGAGCGGGCAAATAGGTCGTAAAACTCCGTCTCCGGGGTGGAGACCTCCCGAT
>CALJDB010000320.1 GCA_938023775.1 uncultured Clostridia bacterium | reverse complement strand
CGCGCTGCGACGCGCCGTAGGCGCTAGTCCTTTAGGGCGGGCGCGAACTCTGCGAGGCTTATTTAGAAAAACTAAACCATTACTATGAAGTGTACAAAAGGAGACGATTTTTATGGATACCATCGAGACCATTTTGAAGCGCCGCTCCATCCGCAAATTTCAGGACACGCCGGTCGAGCCGGAGAAGGTCGAACAGATTCTCCGCGCCGCGATGCAGAGCCCGACGGGCCACAACGCGCAGGAGTGGGAGTTTCTCGTCGTGACCGATAAGGACCTTATCCTGCGCATTTCGCAGGCGAGCCCGGAGACCGTCAGCGCCAAAAATGCGCCGATGCTGATCATCCCGCTCGCGAATCTGGAAAACGACAAGCGCGTGGAGAACATCTGGGCATGCGATATGGGCGCCGTTTGCCAGACGATTCTGCTTGCGGAGGAGGACCTCGGTCTCGGCGGCTGCTGGCTGAGCTGCTGGCCCTATCCGGAGAAGGTGAAATACCTGACCGAGCTGCTCGCCCTGCCGGGCAGCGTCGTGCCCTTTGCGGTGCTGACCTGCGGCTATAAGGCCGCGGAAAAGCCGATGGACGACCGCTACAAGCCCGAAAAGGTCCACTGGGAGCACTATTGATGCCCGAACGCATCGACCATATCCAGCCCGGCGCGGACGGGGCGAGCGTCGTCATCCTGGACCAGCGCGCCCTGCCGCTCCGCCGGGAATATCTGACGCTGCGCTCTCTCGCCGAGATGCGGGAGGCGGTGCAGACCCTCGCCGTCCGCGGCGCGCCGGCGCTCGGCATTTTTGCGGGCTTCGCCCTCGCGGCGCTCGCCGCCGGGATGCCGGAGACGCGGGCGGAGTTTGACCGCGCGTTTTCCGAAGCCGCGGCGTCCCTCGCCGCGTCCCGCCCCACGGCGGTGAATCTCGGCTGGGCTTGCCGCCGGATGCAGAACGTTCTGACAGCGCACCCGACAGACGCGCCCGCGGCGCTGCGGGTCCGCCTCGCGGCGGAGGCGCAGGCAATTCTGGACGAGGACATCGCCCGCTGCCGTGCCATCAGCGAGCATGGGCTCGCGCTCCTGCGCCCCGGCGACGGGGTGCTGACCCGCTGCAACGCCGGACCCATTGCGACGAGCCGCTACGGCACCGCGCTCGGTCCCATTCTGCTGGGATTAGAGCGCGGGCTGCACTTCCGCGTATTCGCCGACGAGACCCGCCCTCTGCTTCAGGGCGCGCGCCTTACAAGCTGGGAGCTCCGGACCGCCGGCGCGGACGTGACGCTCATCTGCGACAACATGGCATCCATGGTGATGAAAAACGGCTGGGTGCAGGCGTGCTTTGTCGGCTGCGACCGCGTCGCCGCGAACGGCGACACCGCGAACAAGATCGGCACGAGCGGCGTCGCAATCTTGGCAAAATACTATGGCATCCCGTTTTACGTCCTCGGTCCGAGCAGCAGCATCGACCTTTCCTGCCGCACGGGTGCGGACATCCCCATCGAGCTGCGCGACGGCGCGGAGCTGCGCGAGCAGTGGTACGCCGCGCCGATGGCGCCGCCGGATGTGAAGTGCTATAACCCCGCCTTTGACGTGACGGACGCCGGGCTCATCGCCGGGATCGTCACGGAGCGCGGCGTCTGCCGCCCGCCTTATACCGAAAGCCTCGCAAAACTTTTTGACTGACTTTTCACGAAGGAGAAACAAGCTATGTCCAACTCCCCGTCGTTCCATATCGCCGCCGCCGTTGGCGACATTGCGCGCGTCGTGCTCTTCCCCGGCGACCCGCTGCGCGCCAAAACGCTCGCCGAGCGCTATCTTGACGAGCCCAAGCAGTTCAACGATATCCGCAGCATGTTCGGCTACACCGGGCTTTACCGCGGACGCCGCATCTCCGTCATGGGCAGCGGCATGGGCATCCCCTCCGCGACGCTCTATGCCCACGAGCTCTACACGCTCTACGGCGTGGAGAGCATCCTCCGCATCGGCACCGCCGGCGGCGTGGCGGACGATCTCGCCCTGCGCAGCCTCGTCATCCCAATGACGGCGTCCACCGACTCCGCCTTTTCCGTGCAGTACGGCTTCCCCGGCACCCTCGCTCCGGCGGCGGACTGGGACCTGCTGCGCAGCGCAGTCGAGAGCGCGGACGCCGCGGAGATCCCCGTCCGCGTCGGCAGCGTGTTTTCCACGGACGTTTTCTATAATTACGACCCCACGATCAACACCCGCTGCCGCGACCTCGGCATGCTCGCCGTCGATATGGAGACGGCGGGGCTTTACTGGGAGGCTGCCGCCTGCCATAAGCGCGCGCTCAGCATCCTGACCGTGTCCAACAACATCCTGACCGGGGAGGAGACCCCCGCCGCGGAGCGGCAGGAGGCGTTCACCGACATGATGCGCGTCGCGCTCGAAACGGCGTGGCGCTTTGCAGGGGAGGAGAAGGCATGATCCGCTTTTTTAACGGCAAAGTCCTCGCGATGACGGACGGTCCCGCCGTCACGGACGACGAGGTCTGGGTAGACGGCGCGCGCATCAGCTATGTCGGCGCAAAGCCGGAGACGCTGCCCGCCTTCGACCGCGAGATCGACCTGCATGGGCATCTGCTGATGCCGGGCTTCAAAAACGCCCACACCCACTCGGCAATGACCTTCTGCCGCTCCCTCGCGGACGACGTTCCGCTCCAGCCGTGGCTCTTTGACCAGATCTTTCCGCTGGAGGCGAAGCTGAACGCCGGGCGCGTTTATGCCTTCACGAAGCTCGCGATTCTGGAATACCTCACAAGCGGCATCACCGCCTGCTTCGATATGTATTATTACCGCGACGCCATCGCCCAAAGCTGCATCGACAGCGGCTTCCGCTGCGTCCTCTGCGGACAGAACGGCACGCCGGAGCAGGTGGAGGGCGAATATCTGCGCTTCAACAGCCTCGACCCGCTCATCTCCATGATCCCCGGCATCCACGCGGAGTACACCACGAGCGTGGACGATATGAAGATCGTCGCCGAGACCGTGCAGCGCCATAAGACCCCGTTTTTTGTCCACAGCTCGGAGACAAAAAGCGAGGTAGCCGGCTGCATCGAGCGCCACGGCATGACCCCGACGGAGCTTTTCGACTCCCTCGGACTCTATGATTACGGCGGCGGCGGATATCACTGCGTCTATCTCTCCGACCGCGATGTGGAGATCTTCAAAAAGCGCGGGCTCTGGGTCGTGAGCTGTCCCGCGAGCAACGCGAAGCTCGCCGGCGGCGTCGCCCCGCTGACGCGCTATCTGGACGCTGGGCTGAATCTCGCCCTCGGCACGGACGGACCGAGCAGCAACAACGCGCTCGACATGTTCCGCGAGATGTACACCGCCTGCATTTTGCAGAAGCTGCGCACCATGGACGCCGCCGCCTGCGACGCGGGCGCGGTGCTCTCCGCCGCCTGCACCGGCGGCGCGCGGGCGATGGGGCTTGCCGACTGCGACGGCATCGCGCCGGGCAAGCAGGCGGACCTCATCGTCGTCGATCTTGACCGCCCCAGCATGCGGCCTGTCATCAACATCCCCAAAAATCTGGTCTACAGCGGCAGCAAGGACGTCGTGGAGCTCACGATGGTCGCCGGGCGCGTGCTCTATGAGCGCGGCGAGTTTTTCGTCGGCGAAGCGCCGGAGCGCATTTACGAAACGGCGGAGCGCGAGCTGCGCCGGCTGCTGGCTGAGTAAAAAAGGAAGGGCGCGAAAAGCTTCGCCATGTATACCACAGTCGTTTTCATTCTGGAGATCCTCGGCACCGTCGCCTTCGCCGTGTCCGGCGCGGCGGTCGGGATCAAAAAGGGCATGGATATCTTCGGCGTTTCCATGCTGGGGCTCTGTACCGCTGTGGGCGGCGGCGTTTTGCGCGATCTCGTGCTGGGCAATACCCCGCCGCTGACGTTTCAGGACCCGGTTTACGCGCTGACCGCCATCGCCGTGTCCATTCTGACCTTCCTGCCCTGCGTTCAGCGCGCGATGGAGCGCCACCCGATGCTGGGCGAGAAGCTGCTCGGCACGATGGACGCCGTCGGGCTCGGCGTGTTCACCGCCGTCGGCGTCCAGTGCGCCTATGCGCGCTCGGAGGATTACGGCGTGTTCCTGCTCGTGTTCGTCGGCGTCATCACCGGCGTCGGCGGCGGCGTTCTGCGTGACGTGCTCGCGGGGAATATGCCCTATGTCTTCGTCAAGCATTTTTACGCCTGCGCCTCGATCATCGGCGCGCTGCTGACCGCCCTGCTCTGGGACCTCCTGGGCGCGGACGCCGCCATGCTCCTCGGCGCCGCCGCAGTCGTAGTCCTCCGCCTCTGCGCCGCCCACTGGCGCTGGAGCCTCCCGAAGGCAAAGGCGAAGGGGTGAAAAAATCGCCCTGTCCGATTCGGACAGGGCGATTTTCTTATTTGCTCACTGAAACCGATACCCGCGCTCCATGAGCTCTCTCAGGTACTGCATAAACTCGTCGTGCAGGGAAAAATCGTGCTGCTCGCCGCCGGAGACGCGGTGGAATGAGGCGAGCTTTCCCGGATGGACCACCCACACGATGTATTTTTCCTCCATTTTCAAAGCCACGCTCCTTCCGTTCCGGCAGTTTTCTGCTTCTTTAGACGGCGCGGCGCGAAAAAAGTTCCCGGTTTTCCGAAAAAATTTTACTTTTTTCGTTCCAGCTTGCGCTTATTCCCGTTCTCATCGACGATATAGGTGTTCTCCAGCACCTGCAGCGCGCCTTCGCGCCACTCGGCGATGTATTCGCGGCGCAGGGCGGACTGCTCCTCCGCCTCCTCCGCGGTCAGCTCGCGCTCGCGCTTTAAGCGGGCGAGCTCATTGATGCGGTCGAGTTTTTCCTGAATCATTCCAAAGCCCCCAGTTCGTCCAGATTTTTTTCAAAGCCGGGCAGAAAATGCTCCATAAAATAGTCCGCCTCCGGCAGATGCAGCTCCGCGAGCTTTTTCCGCGTCGCCGTCTCGGCGGAGAGGAACTCCCGGCTGCCCGCCTTGCGCTCCTCCACGCATTTGATGAGCGCGCTGAGCTTATCCGCGGCGCGGACGAGCTCATATTCCGCCGGGTTGCGCTCGGCGGTCAGCAGCGCGCGGTAAGCCGGGCGCAGCGCCTCCGGCAGCTCGCCCAGCAGCTTTTCCACCGCGAGCGCCTCCACCTCGTCATAAGCCGCTTTGATCCCTGCGCCGTGATACTTCACGGGCGTTGGCAGGTCGCCGGTCAAAATCTCCGGCGCGTCGTGGTAAAGCGCGACGGCGGCGAGGTGCTCCGGGTCGCAGGGGACGCCGAACACGTCCCGCCGGATGAGCCCCAGCGCGTGGGCGAGGACGGCGGTCATGTGGCTGTGCTCCTGCACGTTTTCCTGCACGGTGGAGCGCATCAGGCTCCAGCGCGGGATATACTTCATCCGGGAAATAAAAGCGAAAAAGTCCTGCATAGGCTTAAGTCTTACCCCTCCTTCGGCGCGCCGCGGACGAGGCTATGCTTTTTCCAGCTGCCGCGGAAATAGTGGATCAGGACAAAGATCAGTGCGGCGGACCAGCCGGGGATATAAGGCGTCCATATCGCGTGATAGTCCCAATTGAAGCAATAAACGAGCAGATACGACCCCGCGACGCGCACGGAAAGCGCGATCAGGCTGCCGGCGGCGGAGGCGGCGGGGTCGCCCACGCCCTGATACATGCCGTTGAACGGCAGATAAACGGCGAAGATCGGATAGCACCACGAGAGGAAGCGGAGGCACTCCACCGCCTGCGCCTGCGCCTTGCCCTCCACGCCGAAGAGCGCCGAGAGCGGCGCGGCAAAGGCGCGCAGCACCACGCCGAGGATCAGCACGATGGCAAGGTCGAGCACGACGGCGGCGCGCAGCCCGCGCTTTACGCGGTCATAGCGGTTCGCGCCGACGTTCTGACCGGCGAAGCTCGCCATTGCCTGCATCATGCCCATCACGGGCACGGAGCAGTAGAGATCGTAGCGGTGGCCGACGGTCCACGCCGCCATCGTGACCTCGCCGAAGCCGTTGATGAGGCGCTGGAAAAACAGATGACCGCTCGTGACGACGAGCTGCTGGAGCGTTGTGGGCAGACCCATTTTGAGGCACAGGCGCAGCTTGTCCCGCTCCGGGCGCAGCTCCGCGGCGCGGAAGCGGAACTCGGGGTAATTGCGCGCCATATACCAAACGCTTACGGCGACGCAGGCGAGCTGGGAGATGACCGTAGCCCACGCAGCGCCCTCCACGCCCCATGAGAATACCGCGACGAAGAGCAGGTCCAGCCCCGTGTTCACGATTGTGGACACCAGCAGAAACAGCAGCACGGCGCGGCTGTCCCCCACCGCGCGGAGCACGGCGGCGACGGCGTTATAGACAAAGGTGAAAACAAAGCCCAGCGCATAAATGCGCAGATACGCTGCGGCGTCCGCCTGGATCGCCGCCTCGCGGATGCTCAGAACATGGACGACGAAAAATTCCGCCGCGCAGAAGACGAGGACCATCGCCGCCGCGCCGAGCGCCGCCAAAAGCGTCAGCGAGGTCGCCGCGGCGCGGCGCATGTCCTCCCGCCTGCCCGCGCCGAAAAGCTGGCTGACGAGCACGGCACTGCCGTTGGACATGCCGAGGCTGACGGCGAGGAACAGATTCGCCATAATGCCGCAGTTGCCCACCGCTGCGAGCGCGCCGGAGGAGACATAGTTCCCGACGACGATGCCGTCCACCGTGGAGTAAAGCTGCTGCAAAAACTGACCGAGCATGATCGGCAGCGCAAAAAGCAATATGCACTTCCATTCCGGACCGCTCGTAAGCGCCCGCGCGTGTGTTCTTGTCATGTTGGATGGTTCTCTTTCTTTTGGAAATAAAAAGCCTCGCAGAGTTTGCGGCGCGCACGCCGCAAATAAAGTTCAATTATTTTTCGGCGCGACCTGTGCGTGCCGAAAAATTCTCTGCGCGGAGGGAACGTGCGCCCCGAAGGGGCGTGCGCTGAGCGGAGTGAATCCTTTTCATCCGGGAGCCCAGCGTAGCGGGTCCCGGATGACTTTTAGAACAGGGTTTTTGTCTCTTTCGTCAGCTTTAAGTAAGCCGAGAGGAGCAGATTGATATCCAGCGCGGTGGCGACGCCCTGATAGCCGAGGTCGAGGAAGCGCTGGGTCATCTCCAGCGAGGGGGAGTAAGCGAGGCAGAACTTGCCCGCGGCGCGGCAGGCGGCGGAAATGCGGGCGAAGGCGGCGAGCACCTCCGGCGCGCCGAACTCGCCGGGGCGGTCCAGTGCGATGGAGAGGTCGCAGGGACCGACAAAAATGCCGTCCACGCCCTCCAGCGCCGTTACCGCCTCGATCTCGTCGAGGCAGCCGCGCGTTTCACACATGGGGATGAGCAGCGTCTCGCGGTTATGATACGCCCAGTGCTCGCGGATGGGCAGCGCGCCGAGACCGAAGTCCGAGCCGCGGCCCATCGCCATGCCGCGGTTGCCGACGGAGGGGTATTTCGCCCACTCCACAAGCTGCTTGGCGTCCGCGAGTCCGCCGACCTGCGGCACGATGAGCCCCTTTGCGCCGAGGTCCAGCGGCTTCAGAATGGAGGAGCGGGAGATCTCCTTCACGCGCACAAAGGCGGTGAGGTCGTGCGCCTCCGCCGCACGGATCATGTCGCCCGCGGTCTCGATGGCGATGGGAGAATGCTCCCCGTCGATGATGACATAGTCCATGCCGGACAGCCCGATGGCGTCCATGGCAAGACCGCTGCCCGTGTGGAAGAAGGTGCCGACGACCTTTTCGCCGCGGTCCAGCTTTTCCCGAACGTGATTTTTGATCATAGTGTTTTGTTCCTTTCCGCCGGCTGCCGCCGGCTCCCCATATTGACGGGTCTATTCTAAAGGAACGCGCGCGAAAGTGTCAATTTCTGCGCATCTTCCGGCGATTTTGCGAAAAGTGGTTTTCCGCGCGGCGCGATGGGGCGGCTTTGCCGCCGAAGGGCAGGGGCGGGAAGTTCATTTTTTCGCCTCCGCCGCCCCGGATTGCGCTGAAAAAAACCAAAAACCCCGTCGCGGCGCGAAAAACGCACACTTTTTGACATGAGGCGGTAGGAAATTTTATAATGTTCGCATAAAACCAAGTCTCTGCCCGGTGCGGCGGAGGGAAAGGAAGAGAACACTATGGCGCCTACCGAACGGGTCAGCCGCCTGCGCGAACGGATGCTGGTAACGCCGGCTATCTGTGTGGAGCGGGCTTATTACATGACGAAGTCTTATCAGAAAACGGAGAATCTCCCGGTCATCCTGCGCCGCGCGCGGGCGCTTGCGGAGATCTTGGACAATATGACCGTCCGCATCGAGGAAGGCGAGCTGCTCGCCGGCTGGCAGACGAGCAAGGAGCGCGGCGGCGCGCTGCTCATCGAAATGCGCAGCGACTGGATCGCCGAGGAGCTGGACACCGTGCAGGACCGCGAGTGGGACAAATATCAGCCGCTCAGCGAGGAGGAGAAGGACAAGATCCGCGAGATACTTCCCTATTGGCACGGCAAGACCCTCTCCGATTACTGGATCGGCGCGGTGCCGCCCTGGGCGGCGAAGCTGGAGAACATTCTCCAGACCGGCGGCTTCTGCCGCAACGGGCACCATCAGGCGCACTCCGTCGCGGACTATGAGTCCGTGCTGCGCTACGGTCTGCGCGCGTCCATCGACGAGGCGCGCCGCCGTCTTGCGGAGCTCGACCCCTTCACGCCGGAGGATCTGGACCGCAGCCACTTTTATGAGAGCGTCATCATCGCGCAGGAGGCGGTCGTGCGCCACGCGAACCGCTATGCCGACCTCGCCGCGGCGCAGGCGCAGGCGGAGACGGACCCGGTCCGCCGCGCGGAGCTGGAACGGATGGCGGAGATCTGCCGCCGCGTTCCGGAGCAGCCGGCGCGCTCGTTCCGCGAGGCGGTGCAGAGCATCTGGCTCGTGTTCGTGCCGCTGATGATCGAGTGCTGGGGCGCAGGCATGAGTCTCGGCCGCGTGGACCAGTATCTGCTGCCCTATTACGAAGCCGACCTCGCCTCCGGCGCGATCACGCGCGAGGAGGCGCTGGAGCTGGCGTCGCTGCTGCTCATCAAGCTCAACGCCGCCATCAATTTGCAGGAGAACTTCCTCAGCGTGGCGTTCTCCGGCTACCCGGTCATGCAGGGTCTCACCATCGGCGGCATCACGCCGGACGGCCGCGATGCGGTCAACGCGCTGACTTATCTCTTCCTCGACGCGGAGGCGGACGTCGGGCTCACGGCGGAGGACGTCGTCGTGCGCATCAGCCGCTATAACCCGGAGGAGTTCGTCATCCGCGCCTGCGAGGTCGCGCGCGACCTCCACGGCAAGCTGAAGTTCGTCTCCGACGACACGACGATCGAGTCCCTGCTCCAGATGGGCACCCCGCTCGAGGACGCGCGCGACTATGTTTCCGTCGGCTGCCACAACCCCTCCATCCCCTACCGCGCCCACGACCCGAACGGCAACGTCGTCAACTGCGGCTTCATTCTGGAGCTCGCGCTCAACGACGGCGTGTTCCGCAAGACCGGCGAGCGCCTCGGTCTGCCGACCGGAGACCCCCGCTCGTTCACGAGCTTCGAGCAGGTGCGCGAGGCGTTTATGCGCCAGTTCCGCTATATGATGCGCGCCACCTTTGCCTTCAAAAACGCGGATATGGAGATGTTCGGCACCCACTCGGCTTGCCCGCTGCTCTCCTCGCTCTATCCCGTCTGCTTCGACCGCGGCATCGACATTTATCAGGGCGGCACCTATCCCCAGCTCAGCCACACGACCGGTCTCGGCTGCCTCGCCAACATCGGCGACAGCCTCGCGGCGATCAAAAAGGTCGTGTTCGACGACAAGAAGATCACGATGCAGCGCCTTTGCGATGCGCTCGACGCAAATTATGAGGGCTATGAGGACGTGCTCCACTTCGTCACGAAAGCGCCGAAGTTCGGCAACGACGACGACTATGTGGACCTGCTGCTCCGCGGCATCCTGACGGACATGTGCCATTTCATCAAGCAGTTCAAGATTTACAAAAACGCGCGCAACTCCTGCTCGGCGATCACGATGACGGCGAACATCCCCTACGGCGCCGTTCTCGGCGCAACGCCGGACGGACGCCGCGCCGGAGAGCCGCTCGCGGAGGGCGGAATTTCGCCCCATCAGGGCAGGAACGTCTCCGGCGTCACGAGCACCTTCCGCTCCGTGGCGAAGCTCGATCAGGTCCTGCTCGCAAACGGCAGCATCCTGAACGTCCGCGTCAGCCCGGAGCTCGTGAAAAATGCAGCCGGCGTCCGCTCCTTCGCCCGCATGCTGCGCACCTTCTTTGAGTACGGCGGCAACCTCGTCCAGTTCAACTTCACGAGCAACGCCACGCTGCGCGAGGCGCAGCGCTTCCCGGAGAAGTATAAGGACCTGCTCGTCCGCGTGGCGACTTACAGCGCTTACTTCACGGAGCTCAGCCCGGAGCTCCAGAACAACATCATCGAGCGCAGCGAGTGCGAGAGCTGAGGAGGAAGCCTGAAATGAGCGAAAAGGCGCTGGTTTTCCACATCATCCACGGCTCGTTCGTGGACGGCTACGGCATCCGCACGACCGTGTTTCTGAAGGGCTGCCCGCTGAAGTGCATCTGGTGCTGCAACCCGGAGGGGCAGTCTTACCGGCAGGAGCTGAAATACACCGCCGAGCACTGCACCGGCTGCGGCAAATGCGTGCCGGTCTGTCCGCAGGGCGCGGTCACGATGGCGGAGGGCAAGGCGGTCATCGACCGCAGCCGCTGCGACGGCTGCATGCAGTGCGCCGAGGTCTGCTATTTCGACGCGATGGAGCCCTTCGCCAAGTGGATGACGGCGGAGGAGGTCTTCGAGATCATCCGCGCGGACGAGGCGTTTTACCGCAGCAGCGGCGGCGGCGCGACCATCGGCGGCGGCGAGAGCTCAAGCTTCCCGGCGTTTATGATGGAGCTCATCGGGCTCTGCCACGGCGCAGGCATCTCCGTGAACGTCGATACCTGCGGCTACACACGCACAGACGCGGCGGTGGAGGTGCTGAAGGCGGCGGATATGCTGCTTTTTGACCTGAAGGACATCGACCCGGAGAACCACCGGAAAAACACCGGGTGCAGCAACGATGTCATATTGCGCAATCTGCGCGCGATGAGCGAGCTGCGCAAGCCGATGATTATCCGCGTGCCCATTATCCCCGGCTACAACGATTCCGACGAGACCCTCGCGGCGGAGGCGGATCTGCTCGCCTCGCTCAAAAGCGTCGAGCGCGTGGACATCCTGCCGGAGCATGAATACGGAAAGATCAAATACACCCAGCTCGGCAAGCCCTATACCCTGAAGGCGCAGAGCGTTCCCCCGGAGCGGATCGAGCAGATCATGGAGCTGTTCCGTTCCCGCGGCCTGAAGGTCCAGAACGGCGGCTGAGCAAGAGGAAGGAGTTTATAAAACAAGATGAAGGTTGCAGTTTACTACGGTCCCATGGACATGCGCATCGAGGAGCGCCCCGTCCCCGTGCCGGGTCCGGGCCAGATGCTGGTCAAGATCGAATACTGCGGAATCTGCGGCACGGACGTGGAGTCCTTCCGCCGCGCCGGGATGATCCCGCCGGGAATGGTCTTCGGCCATGAAAACGTCGGCACCGTTGCCGCGCTCGGCGAGGGTGTGGAGGGCTTCACTGTCGGCGAGCGCATTCTCTGCGGACCTCCCGCCCACTGCGCGGAGGACTGCACGCCCTGCCGCCACGGGCAGACGAACATCTGCACCCACGGCTTTATGCGCACCGCGGGCATCCGCACCTATGACGGCGGCTACGCGGAGTATATGCTCATCCACGACGCGGCGCACACGATGCTCATCCCCGTCGCGGAGGGCACGGACCCGAAGGAGGCGGTGCTCTTCGACGTGGTATGCGTGGCGTTCCACGCCATCCGCCGCTCGCGCTTCCGCCTCGGCGACGATGTCGTCGTCAGCGGTGCGGGTCCCATCGGGCTTTCCGCCATGCGCCTGCTGCGCGCCGCGGGCGCGGGGCGCATCATCGCGCTCGTCACGGGTCCCGCCAAGGCGGAGCTCGTCCGCTCCTTCGGCGCGGACGAGGTCATCGACCTCAGCGCCACGGAGGACCTGAAGTCGCGCGTGCTGGAGATTCTGGGGCGCGACGTCGGCGCGGACGTCGTGTTCGAGTGCGCCGGGAGCCCGGCGTCGCTCGAAAACTGCGCTTATTACTGCGTCAAGCCCGGCGGACAGGTCATGCTCGTCGGCACGAACGGTCAGCCGATGGGCATTGCACCGAACCGCATCATCCCGCGCGAGATCGACCTCACGCCCTCGTTCGTCTACACGGCGGAGGAGGTGGAGGCGTATCTGCGCATGCTTGCCTCCGGCAAGCTCCGCTTCCGCGACCTCGTGACGGACACGGTGCCGCTCTCGCGCTGCGTGGAGCTCGGTCTGGACCGTCCGGACCGCCGGAACCATCTGAAAATTCTGATCGACCCCTCTCTGGGCTGAAAAAGTGAAAGGAGAAGACCGCTTATGGAGACCCCCTTCCCGCATCTGCTCTCCCCCATCCGCATCGGCGGCGTCACGTTCCGCAACCGTCTTTTCGCCGCGCCTACCGGACTTCAGGCATGTCAGGACGGCGGCATCGCCCCGACCGAGGAGGCGATCGCCCACTTTGAGTCCCGCGCCAAGGCGGGCGCCGCCTGCGTCACCTGCGTGGGCGCGAGCATTTTCCCCGTCGACCCCAGCCAGCGCAAGGCGTTCTGGGATATCTACGACCCCATGGCGCGCAACCGCATGGCTTATCTCGCCCGCCGCATCCATCTCCACGGCGCGAAGGCGTCCATGGAGCTCGGCGTCGCCGGCGTCGTGGCGCGCAACATGGTCGTCAGCGAGGGCGCGCCGACGCTCTGGGCGGTCCCCGGCAAGGAGATGACCCGCGAGGACATTCAGGAGACGGTGCGCGGCTATGCCGACGCCGCCGCCGCGATGGTCGAGTGCGGCTTCGACATGGTGCTGCTCCACTTCGGTCATGGGCTTCAGGTGGGTCAGTTCCTCTCCCCGCTTTATAACCGCCGCACGGACGAATACGGCGGAAGCTTTGAAAACCGCTGCCGCTTCGCGATCGAGATCCTCGACGCCATCCGTGCGCGCGTCGGCCGCCGGCTGCTCATCGAGGTGCGCATCAGCGGCACGGAGTATGAGCCGGGCGGCATCGAGATCGAGGAGGCGATCGCCTTCACGCGGCTCATTGAGGGCAAGGCGGACCTCGTTCAGTTCTCCGCCGGTATCCACGGACCGCGCTGGATGACCACGACCCACCCCTGCGGCTTTCTGCCGAGCATCCCGAACGTCTGGCTCGCCGAGCGCGCGAAAAAGGCGGGGCTGAACGTCCCCATCGCCGCCATCGGCGGCATCTCCGACCTCGCAGAGGCGGAGGGCATTCTCGCCGAGGGGCGCGCCGACGTGCTCTACTGCGTGCGCGGGCTCATCGCGGACCCGCAGCTGATGGTCAAGGCGCATGAAAACCGCCCGGACGACGTCGTCCCCTGCGTCAAGTGCATGCACTGCCACGACAGCGTTGTGATGGGCCGCCAGTTCCACTGCACCGTCAACCCGCGTGTCGGGCTTGAAAACGTCCTGCCGGAGATCGGCGAAAAGGCGAAAAAGCCGCTGCGCATCGCCGTCATCGGCGGCGGTCCGGCGGGCATGCAGGCGGCGCTCACCGCCTGCGAGCGCGGACATGCCGTCACGCTCTATGAGCAGAGCGGCGCTCTCGGCGGCGCGCTGAAGTTCTCCGACTTCGTCCCCTTCAAATACCCGCTGCATAACTTCAAGGATTACCTCGTGCGTCAGGTGGAGAAGAGCGCCGTGCGCGTTCTCCTGAACACGCGCGCCACGGCGGAGACGCTCGCCGGCGGCGGCTACGACGTCGTCATCCCCGCGCTCGGCGCGGTGCCGGTCGTGCCGCCCATCCCCGGTCTGGAGCGCGCCTGCCACGCCACGGAAATTTACGGCTGTGAGGAGCGCGTCACGGGAAAGACCGTGCTCATCGGCGGCGGACAGGTCGGCTGCGAGACCGCGCTGCACCTCGCGCGCCTCGGCAAGGACGTGACCATTATCGAGATGCGCCCGGAGCTCGCGCCGGACGCCACCCCGACCCACCGGAACGAGCTGCTCTTTGAGATGCGTTCCACGCCGACGCTCCATCTCGTCACCGGCGTGCGCTGCACCGCCGTCACCGCCACCGCCGTCGAGGGCATCGACGCGGAGGGCAGAGCGGTGTCCTTCCCGGCAGAGACCGTGCTCCACGCCGCCGGTCTGCGCGCCCGCAGCACGGACGCGGACGGCTTCTTCGGCAGCGCCCTGCGCGTTCTTCCCATCGGCGACTGCACCGGTCCCGCCACGGTGGAGCAGGCGGTCGAGAGCGCTTACTACGCCGTTATGAGTCTTTGAAAAAAACAACCTGAGAGGAGAAACAAAAAAATGAGCGAGAAACCCATTCTGTTCGATACCCACGAGACCCAGCCGGACACCAGCCGTCCCGGCGGACGCAGCTGGATCTTTCAGGGCTCGGAGAAGCTGACCATCCAGTATTCCGAGATTTTTTCCAACCCGGAGAGCATGACCCACACCCACACGGACTATGAGCAGATCATCATGATCACGGCAGGCAAAGCCAACTTCTGGTGCGGCGACGAGTATTACGAGCTATCCGCCGGCTGCATGATGGTCGTGCCGCCCAATGTCCCCCACGGCATCCAGTCCCGCACGGATTCCAGCGAGGACCTGAAGGTCATCGAGATCTTCTGCCCCAAGGCGACCGAGCGCCCCCAGAGCCCCCGCGTCACGGACGTTGGGCACCTCAACTGGGAAAAGCTGTAAAAATAAAGCAAAAAGTATCCGGACCGGAGCCGTTTGGCTCCGGTCCGGATGCTTTTTATTACTCAATAAGCCACAGCCGTCTCGCCGCGGATTCGGCTTCGCTCCGGCGGGAGACGCCGAGCTTCTGGAGGACGTGGCTGACGTGGGTCTTGACGGTGGGGAGGCGGATGCCGAGGGCTTCGCCGATCTCGGCATTGCTGCGCCCGGCGCAGAGGAGGCGGAGCACCTGCATTTCCGTGGGGGTCAGGCTCTCCTCCGGGGCGAGCGGCGGCTGCAAAAACGCCGGGTAAAGCCCCGCGCGCCGCCGCGCCGCGGTGGTGAGCCGCTGGAGATAGCGCGCGTCGCCCGCCCAGCCCGATCTTTCCAGCAGCGGCAGCAGCGCCGCGCCGTAAACGCTGAGCGTGCGCACGAAGCCGTAACCCGCCGCCGCGGTGAGCGCGGCGCCGAGGCGCTCGCGCCAGCGTTCATCCCGGAGACGGTGGAGCGCGACGGCGGTGAGGGCGTTTAAGTGAATGCCGTCGATGTGCCGCGCGCAGGCGGCGCAGTAGCGCTCCAGCGGCGCGAGCGTCAGCAGCGCGTCGTCCGCACGTCCGGCGGTCAGCTCCGCCATCGCCTGCGTGAAGTATTGATAGCGCCGCAGCAGATTCAGCTCCAGCAGGTCGCGCGGCGCGCTTCTGCGGTACCATTCCTCCGCAGTGTCGAGATCTCCGGTGTGGAGCGCGATGCGGGCGAGCATTGCGTCCAGATTCGGCAGAAAGCGGCTCTGACCGAGGCGGACGAAGCGCTCGCGCAGGCTCTCGAGCGTGCCGCGTGCGTCGTCGGGATCTCCGGCGTCCATCTGGCTGCGCGCCAGCAGTCCCACGAGAGCAAATTCGATGTCCGGTGTGCCGCTGCGCTGAATCTCCGGCAGGCGGGACGCCAGCGAAAGCATCCGCGCGGAAACATCCTCGCCCTTTTCAAACTTGCTCTCCGCCGCGGCGCAATCGGCAACGCCGACGCCGTCGCGCCCGAGCAGCGCCTCAACCGGCACGCGGAGCGTTGCATAAAGCAGATCGTCCCGGCGGCTCCAGTCGGAAAAGTCCTTGCCGCCGTTCATGATGGAGGGCAGCGCACTCGTAACGGAGAAGGGCGGCAGCACCGCCTCGCGGCTCGTCATCAGGCGGAACACCGCGGGGATTCGCTCGCTGAGGTCATCCACACCGCGCTGGGGCAGCGAGATATCCAGCCACGCAAGGCGGCCGCGCGCCTGGCGCCCCGCCGCGTCCGTCCGCCCGCAGCGGCGTACAAAGCGGTCAAGCTCCCGATACCAGCGCTCGGACCCGGCATAGTCCCCGCCGAGGGCGCAGAGCATGCTCATTCCCTGCATCAAAGCCGGGGAGGCGAGCACCTCCGACTCCGGCAGCACGCGGTAATAGCGCTCCATTTCGTCGTAATGCCCCATACCGGGGTGCAGCTCCGCGTTGCGGATGAGCAGCTCGGAAACCTTGGAGTGGTCGTCGCCGGCGGTGTAGCATTCGAGCGCGCGGGCGTAATTCTCGTGCAGCTCGTAGTAGAGCCCGCCGCGGGCATAGAGCGCGCGGCGCTTTTCGGGCGTATATTCCCGCTCGAGCTCCCACACGAGAAAGTCCCGGAAGCGCGGCCAGAAGCTGTAGCTGCCGTCCTCGCTCTGGCGGAACATGGTCGTGTTGCGCATCAGCCAGTCGAGCGTCTCCCCCGCAGCGGCGTTTCCGCTCACGATGCGGGCAAGCTCCAGATCAAAGCGCGGGAACAGCGCCACCTCCAGCAAAAAGCGCCGGACGGGCAGATCGAAGCGGCGGTAGATTTCGGTCTCGAAATAGGCAAACACCTCGCGGAGCGTGGAGGCAAAAAGCGTCGGACCGAAGGCCGCTCCGGCGGCAAGGGCGCGCGCCGCAAACGAAAGACCGAGCGGATATCCGACGCTCTCGCGCCGGAGCTCGGCGAGCTCCGCGTCCGGGAGCTCCACGCCATGCGCCGCCAGCAGCCGCCGCGTATCCTCGCGCGAAAAGAGCAGATCCTCCGCCGTCAGCACCTCCATCAGTCCGGCGTACTGAAACGCGGCGAGGTAGTCCGGCGGCGCGCCGCGGGTCAGAAGCACAAAGCGCCGGTCCGCGCCTGTGCGGATGAGGTCGCAGAGGACGGCACGCCCCCGCTCGGCGGTGAGGAGCTGAAGCTCGTCAAGCAGCAGAACACGCCAGTCGCCGTCCGGAGCGGGCAGCTCCCCGCACTCCCCCGCGCGCAGACGCACCACGCCGCGCTCGCCGGCAAGCAGTGTCTCCGCCGCGGTCGTCTTACCGAAGCCGCAGGGCGCGCTCAGCAGCAGCACGCGCCCGCGTGCCATAAAGCGGGAAAACCGCTCCCGCAGTCCCTCGCGGAGAATGATCGTGTCCATGGTCGGGTGTGTTCACCTCGGATGAATGAATAGTGAAGTGCCGCGTCTGACGGCGGGAAGCCGGTTTTTTATACTCCGTAAAAAAACCAGATAAAGACATACGCCGGGACGACTGCGGCGATGGTAAACGGGACGCCGATGCGCATAAAGTCGCTGTTTTTTACCTCGTAGCCCTCCTTGCGGAGCAGACCGATGCCGGTGATGTTCGCGCTCGCGCCGATGGGGGTGAGGTTGCCGCCGAGCGTTGCGCCGGAGAGCAGACCGAAATAGAGCACGGTCGGGTCGAGCCCCATCTCCGTCGCGATGCTCTGCACCACGGGGAGCATGGTGGCGACGTAGGGGATGTTGTCGATAAACGCGCTGATGAGCACGCTCGCAAAAACGATGACGGTGTAGATGAGGAACAGGTTCCCGCCGCCGATGTGGGTAAAGAGGTCCGCGACCGCGTCCACAACGCCCATCTCCGTAATGCCGCCGATGACGACGAAAAGTCCGAGCAGAAGTCCGATCGTCTCGAAGTCGATCTCCTTGAGCGGCGCCGCCATTGCCTTGAAGCTGCGGCTTCGGATCCCCTGACGCACGACGCCGATGATCATAATGCCGACGCAGATGAAGCCGTTCGTGAGCGCGGGACGGTTCGGAAAGAGCGAGGCGAGAATGAGCAGCAGCACGGTCGCGAGCAGAAGGATGCTCGGCACCTTGTCCTCCACGACGGTGCGCTTGCCCGCCTCGACCGGCTGGGTGTCCTTCCGGAACAGCCAGAGCAGGATGAGCGCGCTGATGACCGCGCCGAGCTCCACGGCGAAGAACATGCCCGGCTCGCCCTTGTACCAGAAAAAGTCGATGAAGTCCATGCCCGCGTAGCCGCCGAGCAGGATGCTCGTCGTGTCACCGACGAGGGTCGCCGCGCCCTGAAGATTGGAGCTCACGGCGATGGAGATGACCATGCTGACCGGGCTGATATTCAGCCGCTTCGCCATCGCGAGCGCGATGGGCGCGATCATGAGCACGGTGGCAACGTTGTCGATAAACGCGCTGACGATCCCCGCGAAGAGCGAGAGGACCACGATCGCCCACTTCACGTTCGGCACGCGCTCCACGATGAGGTCAGAGAGCAGATAGGGCATGCCGGAGGCGATGACGAGCGCGACGGTGCCCATCGTGCCGGCGATCATGAGCAGGACGTTGAAGTCGATATAAGAGAGCACAAGCTTCACCGGCAGCATGCCGGTCACGACGAAGATCACGGCGCTTCCCAGCGCGATGAAGGGCCGCCGCTTCGGGAAAAAGAGCATCAGTGCATAGGTCGCGGCGAAAAGCAGGATTGCATAGAGCATAGTTTTGGTTCCTTCTCCTGATATGAAAAAATTATTGGTCCAGAATGAGCCGGGAGACGTCCTCCACTGTATCGGCAAGGGCGTCAGCTCCCGCGGCGGTGAGCTCCGCGCGGTCCCCGTAGCCGTAGAGCACGCCGAGCGCGCCGCCGAGGGCGCAGCGCTTCGCGCCGAGAATGTCGTGCCGCCGGTCGCCGACCATCAGAACGGTTTCGCGGTCCGCGATCCCGGCGCGGGAAACGGCGTAGTCGATAACCTCCCACTTCTGGGTGCGCGTCTCGTCCATCGCCGCCCCGGCGATGAAGTCGAAATACTGCGAAAGCGCGAAGTGGTCCATGATCATGACGGCGAACTCCTCCGGCTTGCTCGTCGCGACGATGAGCCGCCGCCCGTCCCCGCGCAGGGCGCGGAGCATCGCGGGAACGCCTGGGTAGACGGCGTTTTCAAACATGCCCTGCTCGCGGAAATAAACGCGGTAAAGCCGCACCGCCTCCTCCGCGTCGGCGTGGGAAAAGCCGTAAAACTCCCGGAACGAGTCCATCAGCGGCGGACCGATGAAGCGGTAGAGCGCGCTGCGGTCCGGAACGGAAATGCCGAAGCGCTCCAGCGCATAGCGCACGGAATTCGTGATCCCCAGACCGGGGTCCGTCAGCGTGCCGTCCAGATCGAAAAAAACCGTGTCAAAGCGCTTCAAAAGTCCGTCCTCCGTCGATTTCTTTACAGTGTTCCCCTATGATACCATGCATTTCCCGCCGAAATCAAGCGCTCCCCGCCGCCGGAGCGGAAAATTTTACAGGGATTTTACAAAAAAGAGCGGGGGCGATGGCACGGAATGTCCATCGCCTTTTTTGATAGCCGCCTGCCATCTCCCTGTTTTTCGCGCGCCGCTGCCGGACAGCGAAATTTGGTATTTTACAGCTCCGGCTATCGCGTGATATCTTGCAGAAAACCAAAGCAAGGAGGAACGCGCTTTGAATTATCCGCATCTTTTCTCGCCCATCCGGCTGGGCAATGTGACTTACCGCAACCGCATCTTCGCCTCCCCGACCGGGTCGCCGATGGTCATCCCCGGCGAGTATCTCAAGCGCGAGTGCATCGCGTTCTACGAGCTCCGCGCCCGCGGCGGCGCGGCGGTCGTAACGCTCGGCGACGGCATTGTCCACACGCCGACGGGCCTGATGCACCCGTATAAGCTCCAGCTTGACGACCCGTCTATTGTGCCGTCCGTCGCGGCGGCGGCGCGCGCCATCACGCGCCACGGGGCAGTCGCCTCCATGGAGCTCAGCCACGGCGGGAAATACGCCAACATCGCGAATTTTGTCTCCAAGAACACCCGCACCGGCATGCCGCCTTACGGTCCGGACCATGAGTTCACTGCCGACGGCGTGGAAATTTTCGAGATGCCGGAGGAGATCATCGAGACCATCATCCGCGCTTACGCGGACGCCGCGCGCCTTGCGAAAAGCAGCGGCTACGGCATGGTGATCGTCCACGGCGGCCACGGCTGGCTTCTCCAGCAGTTCATGTCGCCCAAGACGAACCACCGCACGGACCGTTTCGGCGGGAGCCGGGAAAACCGCTGCCGGTTTGCTCTGATGGTGCTCGACGCCATCCGCAAGGCGGTCGGTCCGGGCTTCCCGATCGAGTTCCGGATGAGCGGTGCGGAGTTCACCCCCGGCGGCTACGATATCGACGAGGGCGTGGAGATCGCAAAGCTGCTCGCGCCGAAGGTGGACCTGCTCCATGTCTCCGCCGGCGTCCACGACGACGAGGACAGCTGCGTCATCACCCACCCGTCCATGTTCGAGGAGCACGGTCGCAACGTCTATCTTGCCGCGCGCATCAAGCAGGCGGTCGATTGCCCTGTGGCGACGGTCGGCGCACTGAACGACCCGGCGCAGATGGAGGAGATCCTCGCCTCCGGCAAGGCGGACGTGATCGAGATGAGCCGCGCGCTGACGGCGGACCCCTATCTGCCGCTGAAGGCTGCGGCGGGCAGGGAGGACGAGATCGTCCGCTGCATCCGCTGCTTCCTCTGCCTGAATCAGACCGCTACGACGCGCAACATCCGCTGCGCCGTGAACCCGGTCATCGGCGCGGAGTTGGAGCACACCTATGCGCTGCCGCCCGCAGCCGAGCGCAAGCGCGTGCTCGTCGTTGGCGGCGGACCGGGCGGTATGGAGGCAGCGCTCGTCGCGGCGCAGCGCGGACATGACGTTACGATCTGCGACGATCACGACCGGTTGGGCGGTCAGCTTCTCTGTGAGGAGCACGTCCCCTTCAAGCGCGAAATGTATGCTTACGCCGGTCAGAAGCAGCGTGAGCTGGAGCGCGCAGGCGTGAAGATTCTCCGCAATACGCGCGTCACGCGCAAGTGGGCGGAGGCGTTTGCACCGGATGCGCTCGTCTGTGCTGCGGGAGCGCGCCCCGCCCGTCCGCCCATTCCGGGCATTGACCTGCCGACGGTGAAGAACATCGACGACCTGCGCCGGGAGGACCCCGGTCTCGGACGGCGCGTCGTGATCATCGGCGCGGGGCTCGTCGGCTGCGAAACGGCGGCGCATCTTCTTCGCTCCGGACACGAGGTGACGCTCATCGAATCCCGCGGCGACTACGCCGTGGACGCCACGCTCTGGCACAAGCAGGGGCTGCGGCGCGAGATCGAGGGCAGGGCGGATCTGCGCCTGAACACGAGGGCGCTGGAGATCCGGGACGGCGGCGTTCTGGTCTCCTGCGGCGGAGCGGAGGAGATGATCGCCTGCGACAGCGTGTTCTGCGCCGCGGGACTTTCCCCGCGTGTGGACGTTCGAAACGAGCTGCGCGGCATCACACCGTACTACTATGAGCTTGGCGACTGCGTAAAGCCGGACATCTTGTTCCACGCCGTCTCGCAGGGCCACTTTATCGGGCGCGACATCTGAACATAAAAAAGAAAAAGAGGAGGACCTTTCCATGGAGA
>CALJDB010000319.1 GCA_938023775.1 uncultured Clostridia bacterium | reverse complement strand
AAATTTCATTCAGGAGGTAAAATAGATATTATGGCTAAGAAGAAAAGCGTGCTCGGAACACTGGTGAAGCTCGGTATCGCCGCGGGCGCTGCCGCCGCCATCTATATGAAGCGCGAGGAGATCCGTGCCTTCGCCGAGGAGGTCATCGCCGCCGTCAAGTCCCCGGAGGTCCCGGTGGAGGAGGAAGCGGAAAACGACTGCTGCGCCGAGCCGGAGATGGTCATCGACCAGACGGCGGAGACGCCGGAGACGGACACGCAGGAGGGCTGACCGGTCGCCGTGACTATTATCCTACTGCCCTTTCTCATCCTGAGCGCGGCGGGCGCCTGCGCCTGCTGCATCGCCATCGGCTACCGCGGACTGGCGTTTGCAGGGATGCTGCTTGTGTTTTTCGCCGCGGGCTTTTTCGCTCTGCTGCTGGCGCTGCTGGTCTGCATCGCGATCATCTCGATCTTTATCGACATCACGAAGCCCCAGCGCCGGCGGGACACGTTTTTCCAGTGGCTCACCGGCTATGTGATGGGGCTCGTGACCGTGCTCTCGCGCATCCGGCTGCATGTCTCCGGACTGGAAAAGATCCCGGAGGGGCGCTGGCTGCTCGTCTGCAACCACCGCAGCAACTATGACCCCATCGTCGCCGGCTGGGTGCTCCGCCGCCGCGGGATCGCGTTCATCTCCAAGCCGGAGAATCTGAAGATCCCGGTCGTCGGTCCGGTGATCCACAAGGCGTGCTACCTCTCCATCGACCGCGAGGATGACCGCGCCGCCATCCGCACCATTCAGGAATCGGCGGACCTGATCCGCCGCAACGTCGTGTCCTTCGGCATTTTTCCGGAGGGGACGCGCAGCCACAGCGAGGAAATGCTCCCGTTCCGCAACGGCGCGTTCAAGATCGCGCAGAAGGCGCATGTCCCCATTGTCGTCGCCGCCATCCGCGGCACGGAGAAGGTGAAGGACAACTTCCCGTGGCGCGCTACGGACGTTTATTTTGAGATCTGCGAGGTCATCGGCGCGGAGGAAGCCGCAGCGATGAAAACTACGGAAATTGGAGAGAAAGTCAGAACATGCATAACTTGCGCAAACTCCTGACAAAAGAACAGCTATTCACCATACCGAACTTTATGAGCCTGTTCCGGCTGGCGCTCGTGCCGTTTATCCTGTGGATCTATCTCACGGGGGAATACAGCATCGCGGCGGCGCTGGTGCTGCTCAGCGCGCTGACCGATATTTTCGACGGTGTCATCGCGCGCAAGTTCAACATGGTGAGCGACCTCGGCAAGGTGCTCGACCCGCTCAGCGACAAGGTGACGCACATCGCGCTGCTCATCTGCCTTGTCTCGCGCTACCGTTTTGTTTGGGTGGTGCTGGGACTGCTTGTCGTGAAGGAGCTTGCCGTAGCGGGGCTCGGCGCGTGCGCCGTCAAGCGGGGGAAGTCCGTCGCCGGCGCGAAGTGGTACGGCAAGCTCAGCACCGTCGTGTTCGAGGTCGTGATGGTCGCGCTCATGCTCTTCCCTGCAATCCCGGCGCGCGCCGCCTTCTGGATGCTCGTCGCCGTCTGCGCGGTGATGGCGTTTGCGATGGTGATGTATATTATTTTCTTTATCGGCTGGATCAGCCACGGTCCCGAAGCGGACACCTGAGAGGATCGTTATGAAAAAAATTCTATCTCTGTTTCTGGCGCTCGCGCTGATCGTCGCGTTGGGCGCTGCACCGGCCTCCGCCGCCTTTGTCAGCGGTACGGAGGCCGTTTCCGCACTGGAGATGCTCGGCCTTGTGCGGGGCACCGGCGCGGGCTTTGAGCCGGAGCGCCCCGCAACGCGCGCGGAGACCGCCGTGATGCTCCTGCGCCTGCTGGGGCTGGAGGATGAGGCGGAGGAAAGTGAGCTGCCCTGCCCGTTTTACGACGCGGGCTGGGCGGCAAGCTATCTCGCCTTCGCCGCCGACCGCGGGCTCGTGCAGGGCAGAACGCGCTGGTATTTCGGGCGGGACGACGCCGTCACCGCGCGGGAGACCGCCGTGCTGCTGCTCCGCGCCCTCGGCTACATAGACGGCGAGGACTTCACATGGGAGACGGCGCTCGCCTTTTCCGACAGCGTCGGGCTCACCCACGGGGAATACACCGCGGAGGGGGAGTTCCTGCGCGAGGACCTCGCGCTGCTCTGCTGCACGGCGCTCTCGCTGCCGCCGAAGGGCGGCGGGGAGACGCTCATCGAGTCGCTTTATCTCCGCGGAAAGGTGAGCGGCGCGGCGCTCGCCGCAACGCGCTTCGCCGGCGCGGTCAATGCGGGAAAAACGCCCCTGACCGCGGCGGAAATTTATGCCCGCAGCGCCTCCGCCGTGCTCTTCGTGGAGCTTTATGACTCCGCCGAGGCGCTCGAAGAAGACGAGCGCCTCGCCACCGGCAGCGCCTTTTTCGTCACGGGCGACGGCGTCGCCCTTATGACCTATCACGAGCTCGACGGCGCTTATGCCGCCCGCGTCACGACCGCGGAGGGCAAACGCTATGACGTCACCGGTGTGCTCTATTACGATTCCTTCCGCGACGTCGCCGCCGTGCGCGTCAGCCGCGAGAGCATCGACGGGGAGACCGTGCGGTTTTTCCCCTATCTGGACCTCGGCGACCCGGATGCGCTCGCGCCCGGCGACGCGCTTTACACGGTGAGCAATCCCCAGCGTCTGACCGGCTCGGTGAGCGACGGCGTCGCCGCCGCGGTCCGCCGCGTGGTGGACGACCCGGCTTACCCCTGCATCCAGACGACCGCGCCCATCTCCGGCGGCAGCAGCGGCGGTCCGCTCTTCGACCGCTTCGGCGCGGTGGTCGGCATCATTTACGCGAGCTACACGAACGGGCAGAACCTCAACCTCGCAGCGCCGGTCGACTGCCTGAACGGCGTTGCCTTCACCGGCGAGGGCACCCCGCTTCCGGAGGTGCTGGAAACCGAGAACGCCAAAAAGGCGGCGGCACAGCTCGCGACCGACGAGACGGAGCTCACCCTCCGCGTCGGCGAAAAGCGGGAGCTCATCATCCGAAACGACTGTCCGGGACAGGCAAACATGGAATACACCATCGGAGACACGGACGTCATCTCCTGCGCGTGGGGCGAGTTCGTCACGAAGCAGTCCTGCCGCCTGACCGTCACCGGCGCGGGGGAGGGCGAGAGCGAGCTCACCATCCGCTTCGCCGGCGGCGACGGCAACGAGGACGCCGAGCTCGTCATTTCTGTCACGGTCCTGCCCGGCGAGGACGGCGGGGAGACCGAAGAATAAGTCCGCCCCGGAGGGACACGCGCGGCGCGTCCCTCCGGCTTTTTTTGAAAATCCG
>CALJDB010000318.1 GCA_938023775.1 uncultured Clostridia bacterium | reverse complement strand
AATCTTTTTCCTAAAAGAAGAGCAAAGGTCCCCAGCCCGGCAGAGTCCCATTTACTCCTTCTCGGCGAAAAACACCTTTCCGCTCTCGAACAGCACGAAGGCGTAGACCTGCCGCCAGTGGGCGCAGCCTCGTTTTTGGAGCTCGCGGCGGAGCCATTTTTCGTCCTTGCCGCAGCCTGCGAGGTTGCGGCGGAGCAGGGTGCCGTCGGAGATGAGCACGGTGGCGTAGCCGTCGTCCTCCGGGACGCATTTGAGGTCCCCGGCGGTCGCGGGGCGGTGCTCCGGGTAGAGGATGACGTTCAAGTCCCCGTCGGTTTCCAGCACGGCGTACTGGACGGCGGCGATGTCGTTCACGTCGTGCCCTCGCAGCTCCTCGGCGAGCTCGTCCACGCTGTAGCGGCATTTTTTCATCGCGCGCTGCTGGATGACGCCGCCGATGATGAGAAAGCAGGGGCGTCCGCAGAGCCAGCGCCGCATGGTCACGCTTTTGAGCGTCAGCAGCGAGAGCAGATATTCGCAGAGAAACAGAATGACACAGGGCACGAGCCCGCTCGCAAGCGGCAGCTCCGGGTTTTGCAGCGGCACGCTCGCCACATCCGCGATCAGGATGGACACCACGAGCTCGCTGAGCTCCAGCTCGCCCATCTGCCGCTTGCCCAGCAGCCGCATCAGTACGAGCAGCGTCAGAAATATAACGACGGTCCGGAAGATAATGTCAAGTAAGTCAGGCATAGACATAGTATGCCCGGAATATCATAAAAAAACACGGTCGACGTTTTACCGACCGTGTATCCGCCTGAAAAGCCTCGCAGAGTTCGCGGCGCGCACGCCGCGAAAGAATTTCGATTCATTTTTCGGCGGGGCGTGTACCTGCCGAAAAATACTCTGCGCGGAGCGAACGTGCGAGCCGAAGGCGAGTGCGCTGAGCGGAGTGAATCCTTCTCAAACGAGAGACCGCCAGAGGCGGTCTCTCGTTTGACGTTTACACGAAATCTCTGTAATTCTCCTCCTGCGGGAGCGAATCCGGGGGAGAGAACTCGTCGACGGGGAAGCAGACGCGGGAGAAGAGGGTGCAGGGGTCGTCGTCGCTGCTGCCGACGCATTCCTTGCTGGGGAAGAAGCTGCATGCGTTCGTCAGCGAGAGCTGGGCGTCGCGTTCGAGGCGGATGACGGAGAACTGACCGAGCGTGACGTAGAGCCGCTTGCCAGCGCCGGAGAGGCTGACGTCCTCGCCGATCGCCTCCAGAATGGCGCTGGGGATGGTGCGCAGCTCCGTGTCCGGGCAGCCGTTGGGGTCGCAGATGCGCAGATTGAGCGCGATGGGGTCGACCGCCTCGACGACCGCCGTCGGCGTGCCGCCCGCCGTGGAGATGGCGTCGAAGCCGTCGGCGGAGGAGAAGGTCTTGACGCGGCCTTCGCTGCCGTAGAGGATGACGCGCTTGTCGAACACGGCGAGCCCCGTGATAGGAACGCCGCCGGGGAAGGTTTCGCCCGTGATGCGGTAGAAGTAAGTGACGTCTACGGTGTAGTACCCGCGGTTGAAGCTGATCTCATCCACGCTGACGTCCGCGTAAATGAGCGTCGCGGAGTCGGGCCGGACGCTGAACGCCGAGTCGATGACCGCCTGAGAGCTCACCGTCGGGTAAACGCGCAGGTCCTCCACGCAGTCTTTATCCTTGCAGCCGTCGTAGATCTTTCTGGTATGTATATTGACGCACGACGCCGCGGCGGAGCTCTGGCTCGCCACCGGACCGGGCAAAACTCTGTCTGCCATAGTTGATCAAACCTCCTGTTTGGTGATTTCAGTACAGTGTATGCGGAAAAAAACCATGTGTGAGCGCAAAAATGTCTTGTACTGCGGGGGAAAAGTATAGTATAATAAAAAGATAGGAACCGGACGGAGAAAGGGAGGAGAACCCCATGGACGAGCGCTTTGGCTTCATCCACGAAAAGCTGGACATCAAGCTGCTGATCTTATTCGTGCTGCGGCGGCTGCCCGCGCCGATCGACGCGGAGTCGCTTGCCGACCTCGTGCTGATCGACGGCGGCATCGGTTACTTTGACTATAAGGAGTGCCTTGCCGAGCTCGTGAACACCGCCCAGATCGCCGAGACGGAGGACGGCTACGCCGTCACCGAAAAGGGCAGCGAAAACTGCGCGGTGCTGGAAAACAGCCTGCCTTACTCTGTCCGCACGAAGGCGGAGCGCCGCCTCACCCCGGTCGCGGACGAGCTGCGCCGCAGCGAGCTCGTCACCGCGCGCCACGAGCAGAGCGAGCAGGGCGTCACCGTTCAGCTCGCGATGAGCGACGGCGTCGGCACCGTGTTCGACTTAAAGCTCCTCGCGCTCGACGAGGAGCAGGCAAAGCGCATCGAGAAAAACTTCAAGCGCCGCGCGGAGGAATTTTATAACCGCTTCATCACGGCGCTGACCGAATAAAGGAGAGAAGAAAAGAAACCATGACGACCTATATCCCCGCGGGCTACCGCAGCCTGCTCAGCGTTTATGACACCCAGATGGCGATCGGTCTGCTCCACCGCCTTTTTGAGGACAACCTCTCCGCCGCGCTGAATATTTCCCGCGTGTCCGCCCCGCTCTTCGTGGAGGAGAGCAGCGGCCTGAACGACAACTTAAACGGCGTTGAGCGCCCCGTCAGCTTCGACATTCTGCGCACCGGCACGGAGGCACAGGTGGTCCAGTCCCTCGCGAAGTGGAAGCGCGTCGCCCTCGCGCGCTACGGCTTTTATCCCGGCAAGGGGCTCTACACCGACATGAACGCCATCCGGCGCGACGAGGACGAGCTCGATAATCTCCACTCCGTCTATGTCGACCAGTGGGACTGGGAAAAGGTCATCACGGAGCGGGACCGCAATATCGACTATCTCAAGACGACGGTCATCGACATCGTGCGCGCCGTGTGCGACACGCAGCAGACGCTTCAGGCGATTTACACGAAGCTGCTTCAGGTGCCGAAGGTGAACCCCACGGTCAAATTCGTGACGAGTCAGGAGCTGGAGGACGCCTATCCCGACAAGACCCCGCGCGAGCGCGAGGACATCGTGACGCGCGAGCATGGCACCGTGTTCCTCATGAACATCGGCGGGAAGCTGCGCTCCGGCGAAAAGCACGACGGCAGAGCCCCGGACTATGACGACTGGGCGCTCAACGGCGATATCCTGCTCTGGAACGATCTGCTGGGCAGGGCGTTTGAGATCAGCTCCATGGGCATCCGCGTCGACCCGGAGTCGCTGGACCGCCAGCTCACGGAGTCCGGCTGCGACGACCGGCGGGAGCTGCTCTATCACAAGATGCTCTTAAACGGCGAGCTCCCGCTCACCATCGGCGGCGGCATCGGCCAGAGCCGGCTCTCCATGATATTGCTCGGAAAGTGCCACATCGGCGAGGTGCAGGCGTCCGTCTGGGACGAGGAGACCCAGCGCATCTGCGCGGAGCACGGCGTAATGCTGCTGTAAGGCGCATACATATTCAAAAAGAGAATCGATTCGGAGGTGCATCCTTATGTCAAGAGTTGAGATCAAAGCGGAAGCGCGCGCCATGCTCGGCAGCGGCATTTTTGCGGACAACTGGCTGATGGCGCTGCTCGTCTGCCTCATCGCGCAAGCAATCTGCACCGCGGCGGGGACCATTGTGCCCGGCATCGGCGGCGTGCTCGTGATGGGTCCCATTTACTGCGGGCTCTCCGCCGTGTTCCTGAGCCGGCGGCGGACCGCGCGCTCCATCAAGGTGGGCGACATGTTCGGCGGCTTCAACGATTTCGGTCAGACCTTCCTGCTCGGTCTGCTCGTCTCGATCTTCACCGCGCTGTGGTCGCTGCTGTTCGTCGTGCCCGGCATCGTGAAGTTCTATTCCTATTCGCAGGCATATAACATCAAGGCGGACCACCCGGACTATGACTGGCGCGCCTGCATCAACGCCTCCAAGGAGATGATGCAAGGCCACAAGGCGGAGCTTTTCGTGCTGGACCTCAGCTTTCTCGGCTGGTATATTCTCGGCGCGCTCTGCCTCGGCTTCGGAACGCTGTGGGTCTATCCTTATCACT
>CALJDB010000317.1 GCA_938023775.1 uncultured Clostridia bacterium | reverse complement strand
GGACTTTGTTCAAATGAATTTCCCTTGCCCGCCCTCCGGTTCGAGCGTGAGCCCGGTTTTTTCGTTGTAGAAACTTATGCCGGTCAAAACCGCGCTGTTTTTGTCCAAGACAGGCGCTTCCCGCGCCGTCAGCAGCGCGCCGGCGGCGCAGAGCGCGCGGAAGTGGTCCTCGTAGACTGAGACGCCGTAGCGCCCTAGCTTGCGGTAAAGGGCTCTGCCGCCCTTCCCCGCGAGCAGCTGCTCCGTGAGCGCGGCTCCTTCGCCGCGGGGGATGTAGACCGTGCGCGTATTGTCGTCGATGAGGCGGAAGCGCTCCGCCACGCTGCGGAACGGAAGCACGCAGCCGCCGATCCCGCGCCGAAATGCGTCGATCACGCCGTCGCGGTCCAGTGCCTCTCCGCGCAGGCTCAGCAGGGTATGGAAATAGCTGTCCATCGCTGCGCGGGACGCCGGGTCGGGGTCTGCTTTCAGCGCCTCGCGCGCCGCGCCGATGGCGGTCCGGAAGAGCTTCGGCGGCAGCTCCGTGCGGTCAAAAACGGTCACGATGCCCTCCGCAGCCGGCTTTCCGCCCTCGCGGTTGCAGCGACCCGCTGCCTGCATAACGGAATCGAATCCCGCCATCTCGCGGAAAACAGCAGGAAAATCGACATCCACGCCCGCCTCAATGAGCAAGGTGGATACGACGCGGCATGGCGCGTTTCCTTCCAGCCGCTTCCTGATTGTCTCAATGATCTCATGTCGCTGGGCGGGGACCATCAGCGTCGAGAGGTGAAAGGTCCCGTCCTCCTCCGGCAGCAGCGAAAAAATGCGCTGCGCCGCCTTGCGGCTGTTCACGATGCAGAGCACCTGCGGCAGCGCCCTCAGCTGCTCCGCGAGCGCCTCGTCCGTCAGGGTGCCCGAAAAGCGGAAGGTGACGCGGCGGAACTGCTCCTCCATCCCCTCCGCGTCGGGGCAGAGCTCCCGGACCGGACACCCCGGCGCATACTCGTGCAGCAGCCCGTCCAGCGCCGGCTGCGTCGCCGTGCAGAGCACGGCTGTGGAGCCGAACTGCGCGGCAAGCGAGGCGATCGCAGCAACGCAGGGCCGCAGATGCTCCGGCGGCAGCATCTGCGCCTCGTCGAAGATCACGACGCTTTGCGCCAGATTATGCAGCTTACGGCATTTGGCGGGCTTGTTCGCATAAAACGATTCAAAAAACTGCACCGCCGTCGTTACCACGACGGGCATATCCCAGTTTTCTGCTGCGAGCGCAAGACGGACGCACTCCGGCTTTGCGCCGTCCGAGAGGTCAAGCTCCACGCCGGAGTGGTGCTCCAGCACGTTCCGCTCGCCGAGGATCTCGCGGAATTTTCCGGCGTTCTGCTCGATAATAGACGTATAAGGCACGACGTAGATCACGCGGCGAAGCCCGTGCGCCGCCGCGTGGCGCAGCGCAAAGGCGAGCGAGGCGACCGTCTTCCCGCCGCCGGTTGGGACCGTGAGCGTATAGATCCCCTGCGGCAGCGCGCCGGAGTCCAAGCAGCGCTCCAGAATCCGGTTCCGCAGGCGGTTTAACTCCGATTTGGGGTCCTTCCACCGCGCGATATACGCTCCCAGCCGGGCGAGGAGCGTTTCGATATCCTCCCCGCCGCCGCGGGGCTGCTCGCCGCGCATGAAGCGCTCCGTGTCCAGATAATCGGCGTCCACAAGGCAGGAATAGAGCATCCGCGTCCAGTTCGATTCCTGAAGCGCGTCCTTCACCGGCGTCGGCGGAACGGCGCCCGTCAGAGAAACACCGCTCTCGCCGCAGCGCTCCGCTGTCTTTTGCTCGATCCCCTTGCGGAGCCTGCCGCAGAGCGTGGCGTCCCCGGCGCGGTCGGTTTTCACATTGCCGAAATCCGGCAGACCGCCGTGGTGCCCGGCGACGCAGGCGGCGATATCCGCGTTTATTCTTGCGCAGACGAGCGCGCCCGCCGTCGCGTGGTCCACGATGGGTCCGCCGCGGAGCAGTCGGTTCTGGAAGCCCTCCGTACACTTCCCGAGGTCGTGCGCGAGCCCGGCGAGCTCCCCCGCCTCCGCCGCGCCAAAGGCTGCGGCGAAATCCCGGCAAAGCTCCGCCGTCCCCGTCAGGTGCTCCGCAACGGTCTGCATCCGCTGTCCGTCGTCGGAAACATGCGCGTAATATGTCATTTTTCTCCCCCTAAAAAGCAAAAACAGCTCTGTGAGCTCCCACAAGGCTGCGCACAGGACTGGTCATCAGCCCGGTTTCCTGTTTCAGATTACCCGATTTATCGACTATTGTCAAGTCTTTTTTTCAGCCATGACTTTCAACTTGGTATGGTCTTCCGAAAAAATTACAAATACCACTGGAAAAACACCGCGCATTTGAAGTATAATAAAATTAAGTAAACACCGGACAAACAAGGAGGAGCAAACATAATGAAACCGAAGGTTTATTTTTCCCGCGAGATCACGCCGGAGAAGGTTGTGGAGCTTTACCGCGCCGCCGGGAAGGAGCTGCCCGGCAAGGTGGCGGTCAAGGTCCACTCCGGCGAGGAGGGCAATCAGAACTTTCTGAAACCGGAATTCTGGAAGCCGATGATCGAAGCCGTGAATGGCACGGTCGTGGAGTGCAACACCGCCTATGACGGCGCGCGCAACACCACGGAGCGCCACGTCAAGCTGCTGGAAAAGCACGGCTGGAGCCGCTGCTTCCCCGTCGACCTGCTGGACGCGGAGGGACCCGATCTGGAGCTCGCCATCCCGAACGGCAGAATGATCAAAAAGGACTTCGTCGGCAAGGACATCGCAAAGTATGACTCCATGCTCGTGCTGTCCCACTTCAAGGGGCACCCGATGGGTGGCTTCGGCGGCGCGCTCAAGCAGCTCTCCATCGGCTGCGCGTCCTCCTACGGCAAGGCCTATATCCACGGTGCCGGCGAGCCCGAAAAGATCTGGACTGCCGACCACGACAGCTTCCTCGACGCGATGGCGGACGCCGCCTCGTCCGTGGCGGAATATTTCAAGGACAAGACCGTTTTCATCAACGTTATGAAGAATATGTCCGTGGACTGCGACTGCTGCGCCGTGGCTGAGGACCCGTGCATGGCGGACATCGGCATCCTCGCCTCGCTCGACCCCATCGCGGTCGATCAGGCCTGCCTCGATCTGGTCTACGCCTCCGACGATCCGGGCCGCGACCACCTCGTAGAGCGCATTGAGAGCCTCAACGGTGTCCGCACGGTCGAATCTGCGGCGGCGCTGGGCTTCGGCACGCGGGAATACGAGCTCGTGGAGCTGTAACATAAAACGCCATAAGGGAAAAGCACGGGGCTCCCCGTGCTTTTTCTTGTACATTATAATAGGTATGGGTCACAGGAACTTATCCAGCTCGCGCTCGACCTCTGGCAGCTTCTTCGGCGCGGGATGCTCGACGCGATAGCCGTCCTTGATGACCATGGAGAGCGTGCGCAGGGCCGAGAGATCCGCGAGCGGATCCTTCGCGCAGACGATCAGATCCGCTGCCTTGCCCGCCTCGATGGAGCTGGTCTCGCCGTCGATGCCGGCAAGCCGCGCGTTGAGCAGCGTCGCGGTGTGGAGCGCGAAGGCCGGCGTCACGCCGCAGTATTTCACGAAGTAGCACAGCTCGCGCCACATATCGTAGTGCGTGATATAGGGGCAGCCGGTGTCCGTGCCGAGGCCGACCGGAATGCCGTTTGCCAGATTTTCCCGCGCCATGGCGATGATGCCGTCAAAGACGACCTTGCCGTTCTCCTGCTGCTCATAGGTCGCGTGGGAGACACTGCGGTCAAAAAGCGCATAGGGCAGCGCGGGCGAGAGCGTCGCGACCTGGAACGCGCCCTTTTCCTTGTAGAGCGCGGTGATCGCCGCATCCGGCTGCGCGCCGTGCTCGATGGAATCCACGCCGTTTTCCAGCGCCACACGCACGCCCTCGGGGCTTTCGACGTGCGCGGCGACCTTCATGCCAAGCGCGTGCGCCTTATCGCAAGCCGCCTTCACCAGCGCGGGCTGCATCCGCAGCACGCCCGGCTCGCCGACGACCTCGGCGTCGAGCACGCCGCCGGTGATCATGAGCTTGATGAGGTCCGGCTTCTCCGCCGCGATCCGCTCCACATAAGCCGCGGCCTCCTCCGGTGTCTTTGCTTCGTAGGCAAGGGAGCCGGCCATGTGCCCGCCCGGCACGGAGACCGCCATATTGGACGCCACCACGCGCGGGCTGAGGATCTTTCCCTGCGCGGCCAGGTCGCGGATGATCGTGTCGAAGTCCGCCACGCCGCCGACCGTGCGGATGGTCGTCACGCCGCTGAGAAGCTCCGTCTTCGCGTAGCCCTCGCACAGCTTCACGCCGATGCGGCGCGTGAGCGCGTTGGCGGTGATGAGCTTCACGAGCTTCTTCGGGTCGCTCGCCTTTTTCTTCGGCTTGCCGGAGGCGGGCAGATGAACGTGCAGATTGATAAGCCCCGGCAGCACATACTGTCCGCCGAGGTCCACGACCTCATAGCCCTCGCGGCGCGCCGCGGCATCGGCGACCGCGCCGATGCGCCCGCCCTCAATATAAATATCTCTGCCCGTCTGCGGCGTCATTTTCTCCGTGCCGTCGAGCAGCACGCCGTTTGTGAGCACATAGTTTGTTTCATTCCGGAACATGGCATTTCCTCCGCTCCTTCCGTGTTTGCCTTATCATACCACACCGCTCCAATTATA
>CALJDB010000316.1 GCA_938023775.1 uncultured Clostridia bacterium | reverse complement strand
CCACATAGCGGTAGCCGCAGCGCTCGATGACGCGGCGGGAGGGCTCGTTCGTGAGGAAGCAGTCCGCAAAGCAGAAGTCGAAGCGCTGCTTCAGATAAGCCGTCAGCGTCCGCAGCGTCTCCGTGGCATAGCCGCAGTTCTGATACGCTTTGCCGATGACAAAGCCCGTGTCGACGCAGCTTTTTTCGGCATACTCCCCGCCGCCGCGGTAGCGGTTGACGTGGATGTAGCCGATGAGCGTGTCGCCCAGATAAATACCGAGCGCGGTATTGTACTGCGTAAGTTGGGAGAAGAATGTGTCGAACGCCTCGTCCGTCTCCGCCGGGAGAAAGCCCGCGGGCTCCGTCACGGCACGGTCGGACAGTATGGCGCGGAGCGCCGGTTTGTCGCTCTCCGCAAGAAGGCGGTAAGCAAGACGCTCGGAGCGGAGCGTTTTTCCTTCCATCCCGATCATTTTCCCACCTCCAGCGCCGCGTCCGCGGCGAGAATGTTCTCCGCCGTCGCCGCGCGGTCAGCGGCGAGCGCTTCGGCGAGCGCCGGCTCCATCACGGCGAGGATCTGCACCGCGAGATACGCGGCGTTTTTTGCCCCGTCGATCGCCACGGTCGCGACCGGGATGCCGGAGGGCATCTGCACGGTGGCGAGCAGGGCGTCCATCCCGCCGAGGGCGGAGGCGACGGGAATGCCGATGACCGGCAGCGTCGTCGCCGCGGCGAGCGCGCCGGCGAGGTGGGCTGCCATCCCGGCGGCGGCGATGATCGCGCCGAAGCCGCGCTCGCGGGCAGAGTCGGCAAAGGCGCGCGCCTCCCCCGGCGTCCGGTGGGCGGAATAAATGTGCATCTCGTAGGGCACGCCGAATTTTTCGAGCACGTCCGCGGCTTTTTTCACCACGGGCATATCGCTCGCGCTGCCCATCACGATCCCGATCTTTTTCATAGAAATTCTCCTTATAAAAACGAAAATGGGCGCACTGAAACCCAGAATTTTGAGTTTGAGTGCGCCCAGACGGTCGGCATTTTTTGCGTTCGCTTGCTCCCCGCTCCTCTGTGGTGCTCCACATCATTCCGTCAGTCACGGGAAACAACTCAGTTTTCACGGTCCCAGTTTAGCACCCGGCGGGCTTTGCGTCAAGGCGCAATTTCGGCAAATTTTCCGCCGGCGGACCGGGGAAATTTTACTTTACGGACATGCTCTTGTCCTTCTGGATGACGTCGTGCGCGCCGCCCTCGACGATGCTGGTGGCGGAGACGAGCGTCAGCACGGCTTTTTCCTGAAGCTCCGGGATGCTCATGGCTCCGCAGTTGCACATGGTGGAGCGCACCTTGTAAAGCGACATCGCAACGTTATCCTTCAGGGAGCCGGCATAAGGCACGTAGGAGTCCACGCCCTCTTCAAAGCTGAGCTTCGCCTCGCCGCCGAGGTCATAGCGCTGCCAGTTCTTCGCGCGGGCGGAGCCCTCGCCCCAGTACTCCTTGTAGTAGGTGCCGCCGATGTTGATCTTGTTCGTCGGGCTCTCGTCGAAGCGGGCAAAATAACGGCCGAGCATCACAAAATCCGCGCCCATGGCGAGGGCGAGCGTGATGTGGTGGTCATAGACGATGCCGCCGTCGGAGCAGACGGGGATATAAATGCCGGTCTCCTGATAATAGCGGTCGCGCTCGGCGCAGACGTCGATGAGGGCGGTCGCCTGTCCGCGGCCGATACCCTTGGTCTCGCGCGTGATACAGATGGAGCCGCCGCCGATGCCGACCTTCACAAAGTCCGCGCCGCACTCGGCGAGGAAACGGAAGCCCTTGGCGTCCACAACGTTGCCCGCGCCGACCTTGACGCTGTCGCCGTAGTGGGCGCGGATCCACGCGAGGGTGAACTTCTGCCAGTCGGTGAAGCCCTCGGAGGAGTCGATGCAGAGCACGTCCACGCCCGCTTCGAGCAGGGCGGGCACGCGCTCGGCGTAGTCGCGGGTGTTGATGCCAGCGCCGACAACATAGCGCTTGTGCGCGTCGAGCAGCTCGTCCGGGTTCTGCTTGTGGTTTTCATAGTCCTTGCGGAAGACGAAGTAGCAGAGCTTGCCGTCGCCGTCGACGATGGGCAGGGCGTTGAGCTTATGCTCCCAGATGATGTCATTGGCTTCCTTCAGGCTCGTGCCCTCCGGCGCCCAGATGAGCTTTTCGTAGGGGGTCATGAACTCCGTGACCGGGGTCTTGGGGTCCATACGGCTGACGCGGTAATCGCGGCTCGTGATGATGCCGACGAGCTTGCCGTCCGCGCTGCCGTCCTCCGTGACGGCAACAGTGGAGTGGCCCGTGCGCTCCTTGAGCGCGAGCACGTCCGCCAGCGTCGCCTTCGGGCTGAGGTTGGAGTCGCTCGGAACGAAGCCCGCCTTATAGTTCTTGGCGCGCGCGACCATCGCCGCCTGATTTTCGATGGTCTGGGAGCCATAGATGAAGGACACGCCGCCCTCGACCGCGAGCGCGACGGCAAGCCGGTCGTCGGACACGGACTGCATGATGGCGGAGACCATCGGGATGTTCATCGTGATCGCCGGGGTCTCGCCCTTCTTGAACTTCGTGAGCGGGGTCTTCAGCGAGATGTCGCTCGGAATGCAGGCGCTGGAGGAATATCCGGGGATGAGCAGATATTCGTTAAAAGTATGGGACGGTTCGTTGATGATGGTTGCCATGGGACGTGATCCTCCTCTTTCTCTTATGTAAAAATTTTGAAAACAAACGGTAAATATAACAAAAACCCGGCTCTCGGCGCGACAAAATCACGCTTGGACAGCCGGGAAAAACGCGCCGGAAACGGGCGCAATGCGTGCAAACTTATTCATAGCGCTCCGCCTCCTTTCAGCGATCTGCTCGCGGAACTCGCGGCACATGCACTTGGTGTCCTCCGTCCGTTCCAGACGGCAGGGGCAGTAACCGCCCGTGCGCTTCAGACCCTCCTTGACGGTTTTGACGATCTCCTCGTCGG
>CALJDB010000315.1 GCA_938023775.1 uncultured Clostridia bacterium | reverse complement strand
GGAAAAGCCGCGCGTGGAGAAAAAGCTGAACGTCAAGTTTGCCCAGCGCGAATTTCACGGAGACGAAATTTTTCTGCTGGAGGGCGTTACGAAGTCCTTCGGCGAAAAGCGGCTTTTCCATGACCTCGACCTGCTCATCGAGGGCAGCGACCGCATCGCCCTCATCGGCGACAACGGCAGCGGCAAATCGACCTTCCTGAAAATTCTGATGGGCGAGGAGGCGCCGGACGCGGGCTATATCCGCAAGGGTCCCAGCGTCAAGATCGCCTACCTGCCCCAGATCATCCGCTTCGCCCACCCGGAGCGCACGCTCTATGACACGATGCTCTACGAGGAAAAATGCACGCCGCAGGACGCGCGCGACCGCCTCGCCCAGTTCCAGTTCCCCGGCGAGGACGTGTTCAAGCCCGTCTCCGCCCTCTCCGGCGGCGAGCTCAGCCGTCTGCGTCTTTGCATGCTGATGCGCCACGACATCAATCTGCTCATCCTCGACGAGCCGACGAACCATCTGGACATTGCCTCACGCGAGTGGATCGAGGACGCCGTGGCGGACTACGGCGGCGCGCTGCTTTTCGTGAGCCACGACCGCTGGTTCATCGAGCGCTTCGCAAACCGTATCTGGGAGCTGAATGCCGGCGAGATCACGGATTTCCGCGGCACGTTTACCCAGTTCCGCGAGTATAAAGCGCGGCAGGAGCAGCTCGCCCGCGCGCAGAAGCCGGAGCAGAAAAAGGAAAAGGACAAGCCCGCCGTCCAGAAAAAAGCCGCGCCCCGCACGGACCGCCAGCTCGCCAGGGTCGAGCGGGAGATTGCGAAGACCGAGGAGCAGCTCGCCGCGCTGGACGGGGCGTGCGAGGAAAACGCCAGCGACTATCAGAAGCTGCTGGAGCTCGGCGCGGAGCGGGATAAGCTCAATGAGGCGCTCGAAGCGCTTTACGCGGAATGGGAGGCGCTCAGCGAATGATCAGGCAGAAGCTATGGGGAACGCCCCGCCGCCGCGGCTGGTGCATCGCGGCGCTCGCCTTAATGCCCGTCGCCGCGTTTTTCCGCTTTGCGCTCGTGGGCTACACCTATATCGCGGCGCTGCTCGCGGGAGTGGCGCTCTGCATCGCGCTCTATCTCCTGCTGCCGCGCTCGCTGCGCATCGCGCTGACGGCGCTGCTCTGCGCGGGCGTCATAGTGTTCACGGCGGCGGAAATCCCCGTCGTGCGCGCCTCGCGCGGGGACGCAGACTGCGACGCGGACTATCTCATCGTCCTCGGCGCGGGGCTGCGCGGCAGCGTGCCCTCGCTCTCGCTGCGCAACCGCCTGACCGCGGCGGAGGAATACCTGCTCGCCCACCCGGACTGCACCGCCGTCGTCACCGGCGGGCAGGGTCCCGGCGAGGACGCGACGGAGGCGTCCGTTATGGCAGCTTGGCTCATCCGCGCCGGCATCGCGCCGGAGCGCATCCTCGTTGAGGACAAAGCCACCAGCACGGCGGAAAATCTGGAGTTTTCCCTCGCCATGATCGGCGGCACGGAGGGCGAGACCCTCGCCGTCGTCAGCAGCGAATACCACCTCTACCGCGCCGAGCGCATGGGCGAAGCCCTCGGCGTCACCCTCCACGGCGTCGCCGCGAAAACAACAAAGCCCATCCTGCGCCTGAACTACTTCATCCGCGAAGCCTTCGGCGTCGTGCACATGTGGGTGTTCGGGTTGTGAAAGGGTGCAAAA
>CALJDB010000314.1 GCA_938023775.1 uncultured Clostridia bacterium | reverse complement strand
GGGCTGATCCCGGAGAGCTGGTTCATCCGCCGCTCGGCGCCGACCGGGCAGGAGACGGTGTTCCGCCGCAGCCAGATCTGCGAGCGCATCGAGCTCATCCAGAGCAAAAAGGAGCAGCAGTCGCTGGAGGCGCTGGCGGCGTCGCTCGCGGAGCGGCGGGAGGCGGTCCGCGCGGAGCGGAGGCTCGCGGTCGAGACAAAATTCGGAACAAGGGAGTTCACGCTGGAGGAGGTCCGGCACCTCTGGCTCGTCGAGGACGGCAAGCGCGGCGATTTTCTGGAATTTCTGAAGGAGGTTACATTATGAACGAGGTAAAAAGAAATGTGAAGATCTCCGGCAGAGACCCGATGCCGGGCGGGAAGTATCATAAGGCGTCTGTCTCCGGCGCGGGCAGGGTGGAGGGCAGCCTCCGCTGCGAGGAGCTGCGCCGCTCCGGCTCAGCGAAGATCGCGGACGACGCCCGCGTTGCGGAGCTGCTGTACTGGTCCGGCACCTCTGGCTCGTCTAGGACGGCAAGCGCGGCGATTTTCTGGAATATTTGAAGGAGGTAACATTATGAACGAGGAAAAAAGAAATATGAAGATCTCCGGCAGCGGCTCGATGCCGGGCGGGGAGTTTGATAAGGTGTCCGTCTCCGGTGCGGGCAAGGTGGACGGCAGCCTCCGCTGCGAGGAGCTCAACTGCTCCGGCTCGGCGAAGATCGCGGGCGATGCGCGCGTTGCGGAGCGGCTGCACTGCTCCGGCTCTGTCAAGGTCGAGGGCGACGTTGGCTGCGGCGGGGAGATGCACGTTTCCGGCGCATTCCAGTGCGGCGGAAACGCTGCGGCGCAGGAGTTCCACGGCTCCGGCGCGACGCGGATCGGCGGCGAGCTGAGCGGCACGGAGCTGCACGTCTCCGGCGTGCTCCACGCCGCGCGCGTCCACTGCACGGAGCTGCGCGCATCCGGCTCGCTGGACGTCGACGGCGGTGTCGAGGCGGAGCGCGCCGCGCTCTCCGGCGTGGTGAAGATCGGCGGGCTGCTGAACGCGGAAAAGCTGGAGTTTTACCCCGCCGGCCACTGCGAGGTCGGCGACATCGGCGGTGCTTGTCGAAAACTGGCGTGCTTGGGCGGCTTTTGGGGCTTCACTGCGGAGCAGGATGCGGGAGATAAATCTGAACGCGCCTGCGGGCGCGTTCAAATCTGTCCCAAAAATCTTTTTCTTGACAACGCTCCGCAGTGGGCGTATGTTTGAAGAACAAGAGAAAGAGGGAGGCGGGCAAGCGCTATGCTGGCTACGATCGTTGAAATCATTCTGGAGTACCTGATCCCGATCTGCGAGCTGATGGGCATCGCTGTCGTCGCGGTGTCGACGGTTACGGCGTTTATTAAGTATATCCGCAGCCTCATCCGCCATGGGCAGGAGGACATCAAGTTCCAGCTCGCGTCCGGACTCGCGCTCAGTCTGGAATTCAAAATGGCGGCGGAGATCTTAAAGACCGTCCTCGTCCGCGACCTCACCGAGCTCATCGTCCTCGGCGCGGTCATCGCCCTCCGCGCCCTGCTCTCCGTGCTCATCCACTTTGAAATGAAGCAGGGGCATTGAAAATCCGCGCTGCCGGCGCCGAACGCCGGGGTTACAAAAAGGGTCCCCCGCGCGAATACCGGGTGGTCGTAAAACAGTAAAATGAAAAAATGGTGAAAACCTTGAGTTTTCAA
>CALJDB010000313.1 GCA_938023775.1 uncultured Clostridia bacterium | reverse complement strand
ACCACGATTTGTGCGTGACTGCTTTGTATTTTGCCGATATAATCAATGTTTTGTTGAAATTGCTATCTTTTCGGTACAGGGCTTGACTTTATGAAAATAACTGATAGAATAGTACAGTCACCTCTCAAATTCATGTTGTTTTCAGGAGGAAAAGCTTATGGAAGAAAAAGGAAACGCCCTGCTGGGCACGGCGCCGCTGGGACGGCTGATGGCGAAATACTGCGTTCCCTGCGTCATCTCGCTGCTCGTCGCGACGCTTTATAACATCGTCGACCAGCTCTTTATCGCGAACGCGGATTACCTCGGCGCGGTCGGCAACGCGGCGAACTCCGTCGTGTTCCCTCTGACCGTCGCGGCGCTCGGGCTCGCGATGCTCCTCGGCGACGGCTGCTGCGCCGCGGTGAGCATCGCGCTCGGCGCGCAGCGGCAGGACGAGGCGCGGCGCACCGTCGGCTGCACGGTCACGCTGCTCGCCGCGGCGGGCGTCGTGCTCACGGCGGTTTATCTTGTGCTTGCAGAGCCCATTCTGGTGCTCTTCGGCGCGGACGTGAACCCGGAGACCTTTGCGATGGCGAAGGAATACTTCTTCTGGATCGCGCTCGGCATCCCGTTTTACATGTTCTCGCAGGCGATGAACCCCGTCATCCGCGCGGACGGCTCGCCCCGCTTCGCCATGATCGCGCTCGTCGCCGGGGCGCTTACAAATGTTGTGCTCGACCCGATCTTTATCTTTGCCTGCCGCTGGGGCATGGCGGGCGCGGCAATCGCGACCATTCTGGGGCAGATCCTCTCCGCGTTGCTGATGGCGGGCTATCTCTTCAGGATGAAGACCATGCGTCTCGACCGCGACGCCCTCCGCGTCCGCGGGAGCGTTCTGCGCCGGACGGCGCCGCTCGGCGCGGCGAGCTTTCTGGTCCAGATCTCCATCGTGCTCTCGATGGCGGTCGTGCTCAATATGCTGAAAAAATACGGCGCGCTGGACGAAATTTTCTCGCAGGAACAGTACGCCCACATTCCGACCGCCGTTGTCGGCATCGTGATGAAGATGTTCCAGATCGTGATGAGCGTCGCCATCGGACTCGCGACGGGCTGCATCCCCATCGCGGGCTTCAACCTCGGCGCGGAAAAGCCGGAGCGCGTGCTCGCGCTCCAGCGCCGCCTGCTCTGGACGGAGGCAGCCGTCGGCGCGGTCGCGAGCGCGGCGTTCCTGCTGCTCCCGCGCTGTATCATGGGCATCTTCGGCGGCGCGCAGGAGAGCGTTTATTATATGGATTACGCCGTCAAGTGCATCCGCATCTTCCTCGGCGCGAGCCTGCTTTCCTGCGTCAACAAGGGCGCGGCGATCTTCCAGCAGGCGATCGGCAACGCCAAGGCGGCGACGGGGCTCTCCGTCCTGCGCGAGATCGTCTTCGGCGTTTCGCTGCCGCTGATCCTGCCCGTTTTCATGGGGCTCGACGGCGTGCTTTGGTTCATGCCGATCTCCGACATCGTGACCTTCGCCGTAACGATGGCGGTCGTGGCAGGGACCGTGAAGCGGCTGAAAAAGGGATAACCATGCAAAAAGCCCGCCGTCCGGCGGGCTTTTTGCATGTTACATTCTCTGAAGCCAAGCCTCCAGCTCAGCTTCCGCCTGTGGGAGGTCCGGCTCCTGACAGTTGAGGTGGAGGATATAGAGCGCGGCGCCGTCCACGAGGTAGGCGGCGATGCTCTGGTAGCCCATCTCGTTCGGGCTTGAGCGGAGGATGAGCGCCTCGCGCCCGGAGGCGGCGGCGCGGGTCTCCTCCCCGAAGCGGAGCTCCTCGCGCGCGGCAAACCCCGTAGTGAGCTCGCCGTTTTGATTCCGGGTGTAAATCAGGACCGAGTTCTGCCGGCTCACGCTGCCGGAAAAATCGTCCTGCGAGAGCGAGAGAAAGCGGATGCGCCCTTTGCTGTCCCCGTCGGTCCAGAGCTTCGTCTCCCCCGCGCCGGGGAGCGGCTCTGTCAGCTCCAGTCCGATATAAGCGCAGGCGTCCGCCCACGAGTCGAAGGTCTTATACCAGCTTCCGGGAAACCGGTCGGACCACGGCGGAAACTCGGCATACTGCCGCCGGATGGTCTCCTCCGCCTCTCGGCGGAAATCGCGCGAAAGCGCACGGAGCGGGAGCTTCTCCGCTCCGATGCTGATTTGATAGCTGCTCTCCTCCGCTTCGGAGATAACATTGCTGAGCTTCACCCCGCCGCTTTCCCCGGCGCATGCCGCCATGAGGAGCAGCAAGACGGCACACACCGCTACCAGCAGCCGCCGCGGTCGAAGCTTTCGGATGTCCCGGAATTTTTCCTTTTTCACTTGTCATAGCCCCTTTCCGTAAAAAATTCGTACAGGGTAATTCAAATATTGCCGCGAACAAAGTCTGCCATTTTTTAACAAAAACCCGCCCTGTCTGATCGACAGGGCGGGTCTTGGTGCCGGCGACGGGGATCGAACCCGTATGACATTGCTGTCGAGGGATTTTAAGTCCCTTGCGTCTGCCAGTTCCGCCACGCCGACGGGTGGGAGCGGGCGCGGCTGCGCCCGCTCTTCTTTATTATACTGATTTTCCGCCCGCTGTCAAGGCAGGGTGCAATCAGCACAGCTTGGCGCCGGCGGGGATGGCATCGTCGAGCATGATGAGATTCAGCTTCTCCTCGCCGTGCTCGGTATGGACGGCGGAGAGCAGCATGCCGCAGCTTTCCAGCCCCATCATCTTCCGCGGCGGCAGATTCACGATGGCGGCGAGGGTCTTGCCGATGAGCTGCTCCGGCTCATAGAATTTGTGGATGCCGGAGAGAATCTGGCGGTCCGTGCCGCTGCCGTCGTCGAGCGTGAAGCGCAGGAGCTTGTCGCTCTTTTTGACCGCCTCGCACGCCTTGACCTTCACGACGCGCAGATCGGACTTCGTGAACGTGTCGAAATCGACCTTCTCCGCGCTGAGCGGCTCGATCTCCAGCGGCGGAAGCGCCGCCTTTTTCTGCGCCTCGTGCAGCGCTTCGAGCGCGGCGAGCTCCTTCTCCGCATCGATGCGCGGGAAGATCGCCTCGCCCTTGCGGACCGTTACGGTGGCGCTGAGGCTGCCCCACTGCGCGGCGCTCTCCCACGTCTGCACGGATTTCTCCGCGCCGATCTGGTCGAAGATCTTTTCGCAGCTTTCCGGCATAAAGGGCGTCAGCAGCACGGTGCAGATGCGGATGCTCTCCAGCAGATTATAGAGCACGGCGGCGAGACGGGGGCGGTTTGCCTCGTCCTTCGCGAGCGCCCACGGCGCGGTCTCGTCGATATACTTGTTCGCGCGCTGGATGCACTTGAACACGAGCTCAAGCGCGTTCTGGAACTGGAAGCGCTCCATCTCCGCCTCGTATTTATCGCGGAGGGCGGAGAGCTGGGCGATGAGCTCGCCGTCCGGGTCGGCGGAGCGCTTTTCCTCCGGCAGCGTGCCGCCGAAGTATTTCTCCGCCATCGCCGTCGTGCGGGAAACGAGGTTGCCGAGGTCGTTTGCGAGGTCGACGTTGATGGTGTTGATGAGCAGCTCGTTGGAGAAATTTCCGTCGGAGCCGAAGGGGAACGTGCGCAGCAGGAAAAAGCGCAGCGCGTCCACGCCGAAGCGCTCGGCGAGAACGTAGGGGTCAACAACGTTGCCCTTGCTCTTGCTCATCTTGCCGCCGTCGAGCAGCAGCCAGCCGTG
>CALJDB010000312.1 GCA_938023775.1 uncultured Clostridia bacterium | reverse complement strand
AATTATTTCTTCCCAGAGTATAGAGAACTTTCAGGAGACATAAATATGTCCGTTATCAATATCCTCTCCCCCCATGTCGCGGACCTGATCGCCGCGGGTGAGGTGGTGGAGCGGCCCGCGAGCGTTGTGAAGGAGCTGATGGAAAACTCCGTCGACGCCGGGGCGAAGCTCATCACGGTCGAGATCCGCTCCGGCGGCATGGCGGAGATCCGCGTCGCGGACGACGGCTGCGGGATGAGCCCGGAGGACGCCGGCGTCGCTTTCCTGCGCCATGCGACGAGCAAGCTGCGCGACGAGCGCGGGCTCGAAGCCATCGCGACGCTCGGCTTCCGCGGCGAAGCGCTCGCGGCGATCTCCTCCGTGTCCCATATCGAGCTTTTAACGCGCGAGCGCGGCGCGGAGCATGGCACCGCCGTCCGGCTCACCGCCGGGGAGATCGACGAGATGGGTCCCGCCGGCTGCCGCGAGGGCACGGTCATGACCGTGCGCGACCTCTTTTATAACACCCCGGCGCGGCTGAAATTTATGAAAAGCGACCGCGCGGAGGGCAGCGCCTGCGTAAACGCCGCGCTGCGCGTCGCGCTGGGCCACCCGGAGGTCTCCGTCCGCTTCGTGCGCGAGGGCGAGGAGGTCTTTTTCTCCCCCGGCGACGGGGAGAGCCGCTCCGCGGTCTACAGTCTGCTCGGACGCGACACGGCGCTCGGTCTGCTCGCCTGCTCCGGCGAGAACGAGGGCGTGCGGGTGGACGGCTTCGTCTCCGCGCCCCACGCCGGGCGCGGCAACCGCGCGATGCAGTTTTTCTTCTTGAACGGCAGAGCCTTCCGCTCCGCGAGCTTACAGGCGGCGCTGGAGCAGGCTTACCGCAACACGCTGCTGACCGGGCGCTTTCCCGCCTGCGTGCTCTACCTGACGCTAAGCCCCGGCAAGGTGGACGTCAACGTCCACCCGACGAAAAACGAGGTGCGCTTCACGGAGGAGAAAAAGGTCTTCGACGCGGTGTATTACACCGTTCTGAGCGCGCTGGAGGAAAAATCCACCCGCGCCACGGCGGAGATCCGCCTCTCCCCCAGCACGGAAAAGGCGGTGCAGCAGCCCGCCGCCGCACCCGCGCCGAAGCTGGACTTTTTCAAGCAGATGACCGCCGAGGAATACCGCAGAAGCGGCATCGCCGGGCGCGCGGCGCCCACCGCACCGGCGCAGCCCGCCCCCGTGCAGCGGCGCATCGAGCTGCCGCGCGATAAGGCTCCCGCGCCCGCGGTGCTGCCGCTGCATCAGGACCTTCCGGCTTATGAGACGAGCCGTTTCGTCCCCCGCCCGGAGATCCCCGTGGAGCGCGCGCCGGAGCCGGAACCGAAAGCTCCGGAGACACCGGACTTCCACGTCATCGGCGAGGCGCTGGATACTTATATTCTCGTGGAGACGGAGGGCAGCCTGCTGCTCATCGACAAGCACGCCTGCCACGAGCGCATTATTTTCGACCGCATCATGGCGGGACGCGGCGCTGCGATGAGCCAGACGCTGCTGACGCCTGTGACCTTCGCGCCCGGCGCGGAGACGGTGGAGCTGCTGGAGCAGAACGCCGCGTTGCTGGAGAGCGCGGGCTTTGCCTTCGAACGCTTCGGCGCGGACGCGCTCGTCGTCCGCGCGGTCCCGGCGGACAGTGACGGCAGCGAAACCGCGATGTTGGAGGAGATCGCCGAATCGCTCCGCGCCGGGCGCACCGCCGACCCGCGGGACGCTATCTGCCACACCATCGCCTGCAAAGCCGCAATCAAAGCCGGCTCCCGCTCCGATCTGAGCGAGCTGACCGCCCTCGCCGCCCGCGTCGTCACCGGGGAGATCCGGTATTGTCCGCATGGGAGACCGGTCGCGGTGAGGCTCACGAAGGGTGAGCTGGATAAGTTTTTTAAGAGGATCGTTTGAGAGGCGTGAAGCGCCTGAGGGGTTCTCGCCCGTGAAGCCGCCGCGCTCGGATATTCCGGCAGCCAAACCCCTCAGTCAGCGCTCCGCGCTGCCAGCTCCCCTTTCAGGGGAGCCAAGAGCCGCTTCATGGAACTTGGATGCGGCGTAAATTCAAGGAGACCCACCAAATGGACAAACTGCTCATCATCACCGGTCCCACGGCGACGGGGAAGACGGCTCTGGCGGTGGCTTGCGCGAAGGCGCTCGGCGGGGAGGTCATTTCCGCCGACTCGATGCAGATCTACCGCGGGATGGACATCGGCACCGCGAAGGTGACGCCCTCGGAGATGCAGGGCGTGCCCCACCATCTCATCGACGTCGCCGACCCCGCGGAGGACTGGTCCGTCTCCCGCTGGGTCGAGGCGGCGGAGGCGGCGGCGCGGGACATTCTCGCCCGCGGGCGCGTCCCCATCGTCGCCGGCGGGACGGGGCTTTATATCGACTCGCTGCTCGCCGGGCGCGATTTCGCCGCGAGCGGGGACGGCGCGCTGCGCGAGCGGCTTTCCGCGGAATATGACCGCATCGGCGGCGAAGCCTTCCGCGAAAAGCTCCGGGCTGTCGACCCGGAGCGGGCGGAAAAGCTCGCCCCGGCGGACAAAAAGCGCCTCGTGCGCGCGCTGGAGGTCTATACCCTCACGGGCGAGACCATCACCGCCCACGACGCGCGGACGCGCGCGCAGCCCCCGCGCTGGGATTCCCTGCGCGCGGCGCTGACTTACCGGGACCGCGCCGATCTCTATGCGCGCATCGACCGCCGCGTGGACGAGATGGTGCGCTACGGGCTTTTCGACGAGGTCGAGGGGCTGCTCACGGACGGGCTCAGCCCCGACTGCACGGCGATGCAGGCGATCGGCTATAAGGAGATCGCCGACTGCTGCCGCGGGCTCTATCCCCCCGGCGAGGCGATCGACCGCATCAAGCTCGCCTCCCGGCGCTACGCCAAGCGCCAGCTCACATGGCTGCGGCGCGACGCGGGGCTGCACTGGATCGTGTGGGACGGCGCGCCGGACATTCCCGCCGCGCGCGACGAGCTCCTCGCGCTCTGGGACAAAAAATAACGTCCAGCCTCCCTTCTTCGACTCTTTCCGCGCCGCGGCGCGAATATATGTGGACCTTTTCCGGTCCTTACTGCTGCTTAGGCAGACAGCTTAGCGCGACCCTTTGCGCGACGGCGAGCCAGTACCTTGCGGCCGTTCGCGGTGGACATGCGCTTGCGGAAGCCGTGCTCCTTGGAGCGCTGACGCTTCTTCGGCTGGAACGTTCTCTTCATAACTTCGTGCACCTCCCTGTTCTGAATTTTACGGATGGGCACCGGCATAGGTCCGGCGCGAGACGCGGGCATATGCCGCTGCCTGTCCGCATAATATGATACGATATATATTATCGTATACAAAAAGCGAAATGTCAAGCTTTTTTTGCAGGAAATTCGTTTTTTTCGTATCTTTTCAACATCTTGTGTCCGCATTTTTTTCATCCACCACGCTTTGTGTGGCAGGCGCACTTTCTGCACCGCCGCTGGGCGACTTCCGGAAATCCGACCGGCAGTGCATTCTTTCTCCGGCTCATGCTCCGTGCGGCAGCGCAGTCTTTCCCTGCTCATGCTCCGTGCGGCAGCACGCATTCAATAGAATTTGTGCAGCAAATTCATAAAAACCGGGGACATGCGCCTCGGTTTTTATACTTTGAGAGAGATAAAAGATACCGTCCTTTATTGCATTTGGTGTCAAATCTTGTT
>CALJDB010000311.1 GCA_938023775.1 uncultured Clostridia bacterium | reverse complement strand
TCGGATGTCCATTCGGCGCCGCATTTCCTGCCGCGATCTCACCCTCCGCGGCTCTCTTTGAGGAAAAAACTCGGTGCTTACTCACTCACCCTCAACGGTTTATTGCATTAAACCACGCTTTTCGCGCTTTGTCAAGTCAAATTTTCGTACCCTTCCGGCGGGGATTTTTGGCGAAACTCTCTATCTCTGCCTCCGCGGCGTCGTGGGCGCGGCGCTCCTCCGCGTCCGGCAGGGGGGCGAGGGAGACGCCCTCGCCGTAGCGCCGGCGCAGCGCGGCGAGCAGCAGCGCGTCGCAGAGGTCGGGGTTTTTCGGCAGGACGGGACCGTGGCTGTAGGTGCCGAACACATTGTGCCAGCGGACGCCCTCGGTGCCGTCGCAGCCGTTATTGCCGCCGCCATGCACCACGGTGCCGAGCGGGGCGACGCCCTCGCCCAGATAGGTGCGGCCGCTGTGGTTTTCAAAGCCGACGACGGTCCCGCCGCCGCTCTCCGGCGGACAGCGGAAGACGAAATTGCCGATGATGCGCTCCTTCGCGCCGACGGTATAGAGGTCCACCGCGCCGGTATAGTCGAGCTGGTGGCCGTCCCAGGTGCGGTAATAGCTGCCCAGCATCTGGTAGCCGCCGCAGACGGCGAGGATCGCCTTGCCGTCCGCCGCCGCCTCGCGCAGCTCGCGCGCCTTGCCCTCGGCGAGGTCGCGCAGGAGCAGCTCCTGCTCGAAATCCTGTCCGCCGCCGAGGAAAAAGAGGTCGAAATCCGCAAAGCGCGCCGTTTCGCCCGCGGGCAGCGGCGTGACCGCGCAGTCGATGCCGCGCCACGTGCAGCGCCGCTCAAGGCAGAGAATGTTGCCCCGGTCGCCGTAAAGGTTCAGCGCTTCGGGGTATAAATGACAGATCTTCAGTTCCATCGCAGCCTCACTCCCAGAATTCGCCCTTGCCCGCCGCCTTCGCGAGGTGGGGACGCAGCGCCATCATCGCCGTGTAGGTCGGAACGACCACTGCGGGCGTGTCCCCGGCGGCGAGGAGCGCCGTCAGCGCCGCGCCGTCGCGTTCGAGCCTTGCGGCGGAGACGTCCACCCCCGCGTATTTCAGCCGCAGCAGCAGCTCCTCCGCGCGCGTGCCGGAGAGGATGAGCTCCGCGATGCGGTCCTGAAGCCCCGCGAGGGACTCAAAGTCCACGTCCCAAATCCAGGAAATGTCCGTCCCGTCCGCGGCGCGGTCGTTCAGCGCAAGGCAGAGACGGAAGGGCTCCGTGCGTGTTCCAAGATAGCGCAGGACCTGGTTGAAGCCCGCGGGGTTTTTCACGAGGATCATCTGCACCCCGCCGCCGAGGGCGAAGCGCTCCAGACGCCCGAAACCGCAGGACGCGCCCTCCAGCGCCGCCCTGATCGCCGCGGGCGCAAAGCCAAGCGCGCTGAGCGCCGCGGCGGAGGCTGCGGCGTTATAGATATTGTAAGCCGCGGGGAGCGGGAAGCGCGCGGATATTTCCGTGTCCCCGATGCGCAGCGTCAGGTCGCTGCCCTCCGCGTCCGGCGCTGCCGCCGTCACCGCGACGTCCGGCTCCGGGCGGCGGTAGCCGCATTGCGGGCAGCGGTAAGCGCCGAGGTGGGCGTAGGTCCGGCGGTCATATTCATACGGTGTGCGGCAGCGGATGCAGAAGCGCGCGTCGGAGAGCTCGTCCGCCGCCTCCGCGCCGGGCAGCGCCGCGTCCACGCCGTAAAAGCGCGTTTCGTTCGGCAGCGCGTCCGCGAGCGAGGCGAGCAGGGAATCGTCCGCGTTCAGGCAGAGCACGGCGTCCGGCGCCTGCGACGCCGCAAAGCGCAGATTTTCCAGCGTGTGCGTTACCTCGCCGTAGCGGTCGAGCTGGTCGCGGAAAACGTTGGTGTAGAGAATCACGCGCGGCTGCAGAAGGCGGAACACGGTCTTCGCCGCCGCCTCATCGCACTCGATGACCGCCTTGCGGTATTTCGGCACGCCGGAGAGCCGCGCCGCCGCGGCGAACTCCGCCGTGATGCCGGCGAGCAGGTTTGCGCCGGAGCGGTTCGCGAGGCAGGGAATGCCTGCGTCGGCATACGCCTGCGCCAGCACGCGGCAGCAGGTCGTTTTTCCGTTTGTGCCGCTGACGGCGGCAATGTCCACGCCGCGGGAGAGCTTTCCGAGCAGCTCCGGCGCGATTTTCACGGCGAGCTCGCCGGGAAAATTCGTCCCGCCTCTGCCCAGCAGCCGCAGCGTGCGCCGCGCCGCCTTCGCCAGCCAGAGCGCAAGCAGCTCGCGCGGCGTCAGTCCCGCGCTCATTTTCCAGCCCCCGCGCGCCGCGCCATCGCCGCGGCGACGAAGCCCTTGAAGAGCGGGTGCGGGCGGTTCGGGCGGGATTTGAACTCCGGGTGATACTGCACGCCGACATAAAACGGACGGTCCGTGAGCTCCACGGTCTCGACAAGACGCCCGTCCGGGCTCAGACCGCTCAGCGTCAGCCCCGCCGCGGTCAGCGCCGCGCGGTAGTCATTATTGAATTCGTAGCGGTGGCGGTGGCGCTCGGAGATGTGCTGCGCGCCGTAGCAGCGCTCCATCGTCGTCCCCGGCGCAATGTCGCAGGGGTAAGCGCCGAGGCGGAGCGTGCCGCCCTTGTCGATCTCGTCGCTCTGGCCGGGCATAAAGTCGATGACCTTGTGGGCGCAGAGCTCGTCGAACTCGCCGGAGTTGGCGTCCGCAATCCCGGCAGCGTGGCGCGCGAACTCGATGACCGCGACCTGCATGCCGAGGCAGATGCCGAAGTAGGGAACGCCGTTCGTCCGCGCGTACTGCGCGGCGGCGACCATGCCCTCGATGCCGCGGCTGCCGAAGCCGCCGGGGACCAAAATGCCGTCCACTCCGGCGAACACCGTTGCGGCGTTTTCCGCCGTGACGGTCTCGGAGTCGATCCAGCGAATGTCGACGCTCGCGCCGTCCGCGGACCCCGCGTGGCGCAGCGCCTCGGCGACGGAGAGATAGGCGTCGTGGAGCTGGGTATATTTGCCGACGATGGCGATGGAAACCTCGCCCTCCGGGTTGCGGATGCGCTCGACCATCGCGGTCCACTCCGCCATGTCCGGCGCGGGGACGTCCAGCCCCAGCTCACGGCAGACGACGCCGGAGAAGTTGGACTCCTCCAGCATCAGCGGCGCGGCGTAAAGGCAGTCGATGGTGCGGTTTTCGATCACGCAGTCGGGCTTTACGTTGCAGAACAGCGCGATCTTCTGGAAAATGCCGGCGTCCGTGATCGGCTCGTCGCTGCGCAGGATGATGATGTCCGGCGTGACGCCGAGGCCCTGAAGCTCCTTGACGGAGTGCTGGGTCGGCTTGCTCTTGTGCTCGTTGCTGCCGCGCAGATAGGGTACGAGCGTGACATGGATGAAAAGGCTGTTTTCGCGCCCGACCTCCAGCGAGATCTGGCGCACCGCCTCGATGAAGGGCTGGCTCTCGATGTCGCCGATGGTGCCGCCGATCTCCGTGATGACGACGTCCGCATCCGTCTGGCGGCCGACGCGGTAGACAAACTCCTTGATCTCGTTCGTGATGTGGGGGATGACCTGCACCGTGGAGCCGAGATACTCGCCGCGCCGCTCCTTGTTCAGCACGTTCCAGTAGACCTTGCCCGTGGTGAGATTGGAGTATTTGTTCAGATCCTCGTCGATGAAGCGCTCGTAGTGGCCGAGGTCGAGGTCGGTCTCCGCGCCGTCCTCCGTGACGTAGACCTCGCCGTGCTGATAGGGGCTCATGGTGCCGGGGTCGACATTGATGTAAGGGTCGAGCTTCTGCGCCGCGACGCGCAGACCGCGCATTTTGAGCAGCCGTCCGAGGGACGCCGCCGTGATGCCCTTGCCCAAACCGGACACAACGCCGCCGGTCACAAAAATATACTTCGTCATTTTCATCCATCCTCCAACAAAAAAGAGACGCTCATCCAAGGGGGCTTCAGACTCCCGGATGAACGCCTTTGTTCAACTTGACTATCTTACTCCGGAAGGGGGCGCTTGTCAACAGTTTTTTCGCGATCAGGAACGCAATCAGGAATAAGTTTTTATGATATTCTCCGCCGCCTCGCGCCGGGACTGGCGCAGGTCCATGGACTGCTTTTCGATATAGCGGTGGGCGTCCGCCTCCGTCATGCCGAGGCACTCGATGAGCAGCCACTTTGCGCGGTTCACGAGGCGGATCTCGCGGATCTTTTCGTCCACGGTCGCCTGCTTTTCCTCCATGCGGCGCAGCCGCTCGCGCGCGGCGCAGAGCATGCGCAGCGTCTGCGTGACCGTCTGGGTGCTCGTCGGCTTGGAGAGCACCATCACGCCGGAGTCCGTCACCCGCGCGCATACGTCATCATAGAGCTCCGCACGCACGAAAAGCAGCACGCCCGCCCCGCCGCGGGCGCAGACATCCTCGGCGAAATGGGAGCCGAACTCGTCCGGCAGCGGTGCGTTGACGAGCACGAGGTCAAACTGCACCCCGTTCATCGCGCGGCGCGCTTCGCCCGCCGACCCCGCCACCGTCACGGGATGATAGTCCGTCGGGGGCAGCAGCGCCAGCGTCGTCTGATTGAATTTTTCCGCGGCGGAAACCAGCAGCACGCTGTAAGTGCGCTCCCGGAACACCATTCTGCCCCCTCCTCCCATGCTTTAGTCGCGGTGCGTTACAGGCAATAAGCGTCTACGATCTCGGCGGGCAGCGCGGCGCGGACGAACTCGCTTGCCGCGGCGAGCGCCTTTGCCTCGGCGAGCGAGGCGGGCAGGGTGTCGAAGCGCGCCGTCACCTCCGGCGGGGCGGAGAAGAGGTTCAGATCCGCCGCGGGCGGCAGCGTGAGCGCGCGCTCCACGCCGTCCATCCCGGCGCGGATGAGCAGCGCGAAGGCGAGATAGGGGTTGCAGAGCGGGTCCGGCGAGCGCAGCTCTGCGCGCGGCGCGTCCGCTGGGGCGGCGGGGATGCGGATGAGCTGGGAGCGGTTCTCGCTCGACCACGAGACATAGCGCGGCGCCTTGCGGCTGCCGAGCCGGGCGTAAGACTCCTCGGCGGTGTTGAAAAACACCGTCATCTCCCGGATGTGCGCCAAAATGCCGGCGATGACGCGGTCCGTTACGTCCGTGCCGCCGTCGCTGCGGACGGAGAGGTTGACGTGCATGCCGCTGCCGGGCTCGCCGGGGAGGGGCTTCGGCGAAAAGTCCGCCGCGAGCCCGCTGCGCGCGGCGATGGTGCGCACGACGGAGCGGAAGGTGATCGCGTCGTCCGCCGCGGCGAGGGGCTCGGCGTAACGGAAGTCGATCTCGTTTTGGCCGGGGCCCTCCTCGTGGTGGCTCGACTCCGGCTGAAAGCCCATCTGGCTGAGCGTCAGGCAGATCTCGCGCCGGATGTTTTCGCCCCGGTCGCCGGGGGCGATGTCCATATAGCCCGCGCGGTCGATCGGCTCGCGCGTCGCGTCGCCGTGCTCGTCCGTGCGGAAGAGATAAAACTCCATCTCCGCGCCGAAGGCAAAGCGGAGCCCTGCCGCGGCGGCGTCCTCCACGGCGCGCTGCAAAACGGCGCGGGAGTCGCTGCGCAGCACCGTGCCGTCCGGGTGCGTGACCGTGCAGAACATGCGCACGACGCTGCCGTTTTCCGAGCGCCACGGCAGACCCGTCAGCGTCGCCGGGTCGGGGTGGAGCAGCAGGTCCGAGCGCACCGCGCCGCCGAAGCCGGCGATGGCGGAGGCGTCGATCGCGATGCCGTGGCGGAACGCACGGGGCAGCTCCGTCGGCAGGATCGCGACGTTTTTCTGCCGCCCGAACACGTCGCAGAAGGCGAGGCGGATGAATTTTACATCCTCCTCCGCGACATATTGCAGGACCTCATCTCTTGTGTATTTCATTCCCGCGCACCCTCCCGGACACAAATATTCATGTCCCAAATGATACCTTTTTCCCACCGCCGCTGTCAATCGAAAATCTGCACAAAATTTGCAAAAAGGGGCTTGACAAGCGCGGAAAGGGGGTGTATATTGGCTCGCATATTGAGACAACGGCGTCTCGGTAGGGCTTTTCGCCCCTCCGCGCCGGGGTCTCTTTTTTGTTTTAAAAATTTTTTTTGAAAGGGTGTTTTGTTCTATGTCTGCCGTACCTGAAATGTTTGGAAGTCTGGTTTTTGACGAGCGCGTGATGAAAGCGAGGCTGCCGGGGAATGATGACCAGAGGAGAGGTTGCCCTGATCGTAGCACAAAAGGGACTTTCTGTGGGATTGTTAGAGCCGGTATATTTTACATCAGTTATTTTACTGATCATTGTTTCTTCCATTTCAACGCCTATTATTTTGAAGATCTTATATTCAAAGGATAAGGAGCCGGAAAAAGTATCTGTAAACTGAGGATGACCATGCAGCAAAAAGAATTAAAATACAGCAAGCTGATGGAAGATTTAAAAAAGAAGATCCTGGAAGGGCAGATTAAAGCCGGAGATAAGCTTCCGTCAGAGAATGAATTATCTGTGTCATATCAGATCAGCCGTCAAACTGTAAGAAAAGCCCTTTCTCTTTTACAAAACGAAGGG
>CALJDB010000310.1 GCA_938023775.1 uncultured Clostridia bacterium | reverse complement strand
ACGCCGGTATCCTCAGCGACTATGACTTCCCGCCGGAGTGGCAGGCACCGTGGTGGGTCTCCTTCCTGCCTTATCTGCTCGTCATCGGGCTTTTCTGTGTCGTGTGGTTCATCGCGATGAACAAGATGCAGGGCGGCGCGGCGGGCGGCGTTATGAAGTTCAGCAAGGCGCGCACCCGTAACGGCAGCGAGAGCAAGAAAAAGACCACCTTTGCCGACGTTGCCGGCTGCGATGAGGAAAAGGAGGAGCTCGCCGAGATCGTCGACTTCCTCAAAGATCCCAAGCAGTACACCGAGATGGGCGCGCGCATCCCGAAGGGCGTGCTCCTTGTCGGACCTCCGGGCACCGGCAAGACCCTGCTCGCCCGCGCCGTTGCGGGCGAGGCGAACGTCCAGTTCCTCTCCATCTCCGGCTCCGACTTTGTGGAGCTCTATGTCGGCGTCGGCGCCGGAAGAGTCCGCGATCTGTTTGAGCAGGCGAAGAAGGTCGCCCCCGCCATCGTCTTCATCGACGAGATCGACGCGGTCGGCCGTCAGCGCGGCAGCGGTCTCGGCGGCGGCAACGACGAGCGCGAGCAGACCCTGAACCAGCTCCTTGTCGAGATGGACGGCTTTACGAATAACGACGGCGTCATCGTCATGGCGGCGACGAACCGCGCGGATATCCTCGATCAGGCGCTGCTGCGCCCCGGCCGCTTCGACCGTCAGGTCTATGTCGGACTGCCCGACATCCGCGGACGCGAGGCGATATTGCGCATCCATGCCCGCGGCAAGCCCCTCGGCGACGATGTGGACCTCAACTCCATCGCGAAGGGCACGCCCGGCTTCTCCGGCGCGGACCTTGAAAACCTCATGAACGAGGCGGCGCTGCTCACCGTGCGGCGCGGCAAGCGCTTCATCACCGCGGCGGACATTGAGGAGGCAATCCTGAAAGTCTCCATGGGTCCGGAGAAGAAGAGCAAGAAAATGTCCGAAAAAGCCCGCCGGCTCACCGCTTACCACGAGTCGGGCCACGCCATCGCGGGCAAGTATCTGGAGCACACGGACCCCGTCCACTATATCACGATCATCCCCCGCGGCCCTGCCGGCGGATTCACGCTGTTCCGCCCGGCGGAGGACCTCGAAAACTTCAAGTCCCGCGGCGAGATGTTCGACAATATCGTCATGGCGCTCGGCGGCCGCATCGCGGAGAAGCTGTTCCTTGACGACATCTCTACCGGCGCCTCCGGCGACATCCAGCAGGCGACGAACATCGCCCGCGCGATGGTCACGCAGTACGGCATGAGCGAAAAGCTCGGCCCCATCAACTATGACAGCTCCGACCGCTCCATCTTCATCGGGCGCGACTTCGGTCAGATGAAGAGCTACAGCGAGGAGACCGCCGCCTTAATCGACGAGGAGGTCAAGCGCATCTTCGACGAAGCCGCCCGCCGCTGCGAGGCGCTGCTCGAAGAGCACCGCGACACGCTCAAAGCCGTGGCAGAGTATCTGCTTGAGCACGAGAGCATGGACGGCGACGACTTCAACTATTTCTGCGACCACGGCACGATGCCCCCGCCGAAGCCGGAGCCGCACAAGATCGACGAGACGATCGAGCGCCCCGCGCGCAAGATCACGATGTTCACGAACGACGAGCCCGCCGCTCCCGCCGCGCCGGAGACCCCGGAGCCCCCGGCAGACGGCAGCGAGTCCGACGGAAACTGACCAAAGCAGCCGAACGCGGCGGAGAAAAACACGCTCCGCCGCGTTTTTGCGCAAAAAATGCTTGCAATCCGGGAACGGATATGCTATCATAACCAAGTGACTATGGACCGGCGCGGCTCCGGGTGCCGCCGCCGCTTTAAGACTTGAAAGGAAGAATGAAAAAATGCAAGCGCTGAAACTCGCCCTTATGATCGTCCAGATGCTGTGCGGTCTGTTCCTCATCGTCATCATCATGCTCCAGTCCGGCAAGAACTCCGGTCTGTCCAGCACCTTTGGCGGCAGCTCCGACAGCTACGGCTACAAGGCCCAGAGCAAGACCTGGGACGCCAAATTTGCCCGCTGGACGAAGTGGGTCGCGCTCGCCTTCGTGCTGCTGACCTTCGTTCTGGTCCTGCTGTAAAGAGCACGGTATAGGAATATCGAAACGCCGCCAAGGAATTGGCGGCGTTTTTCGTGAAGAGAGGAGAGAGAAACCATGCGGGATAAGCTCCGCGCGCTGGGCGCGCTGTTTTTGTCCTTCGCGCGCGTCGGCGTGCTGACCTTCGGCGGCGGCTACGCCATGCTGCCCATGCTCCAGCGCGAGATCGTCGAAAAGCGCGGCTGGGCGACGGAGGAGGAGCTGACGGACTATTTCGCCATCGGCCAGTGTACCCCCGGCGTCATCGCGGTAAACACCGCCACCTTCGTGGGGCAGAAGCACGCCGGTGTTTCCGGCGGCATCGTCGCGACGCTCGGCGTCGTGTTCCCGTCCTTCGTCATCATCACCGTTATCGCCGCGCTGCTCAGCAATTTTTCCGACCTGCCCGCGGTGAAAAATGCCTTCGCGGGCATTCGCGTCTGCGTCTGCGTGCTGATTCTGAACGCGGTCGTAAAGCTCTGGAAAAAAACGGTCGTGGATCTGCCGACCTTCGTGATCTTCGTGCTCGTCTTCGGGCTGAGCCTGTTTTTTGACATCTCGCCCGTCCTCTTCGTCGCGGCGTCCGGCGTTGCCGGCGCGGTGCTCGGCAGTCTGGGGGTGGGGAAGAAATGATCTATCTGCGCCTCTTCTGGGAGTTTCTCAAGACCGGGCTCTTCGCCGTCGGCGGCGGGATGGCGACGGTGCCGTTCCTCTCCGACATGGCGGAAAAGACCGGCTGGTTCAGCCAGAGCATGCTCGCCGACATGATCGCCGTCAGCGAGTCCACGCCCGGTCCCATCGGCGTCAATATGGCGACTTATGTCGGCTACACGGTCGCCGGGGTCCCCGGCGGGCTTGTCGCCACCGTCGGGCTCATCGCGCCGAGCATCCTCGTCATCCTCATTATCGCGGCGTTCCTGCGCGCGTTTCGCCGGAACCGCTGGGTCGAGCGCGTGTTTTACGGCATCCGCCCGGCATCCACCGCGCTCATCGCGGACGCGGGCGTCGCCGTGCTGCTGCTCAGCGTGTTCAGCGCGGACACGTTCCGCAGCGGCGGCTTCTGGGCGGCGGTCAGCTGGAAGGGTCTCGCGCTCTTTGCCGCGATCTGGGTCCTTACCAATGTTGTGAAGCCCACGAAGAAGCTCCACCCCATCGTCTATATCCTCGCCTCCGCTGCGATCGGTATCGTGTTTAAATTTGCAGGAGCGTGACGAGCAGAAACGCAAACAGCGCGGAAAATCCTCCATGCAGCAGCCGCCCGGCGAAATGCCGGGCGGTTTTGATTTCCGTCCCGGCGACGGCGGCGAGCGTCTGGCAGTGGACGGAGAGCGAGCCGAAGCCCAGAATAAAGCCCGCGAGCGCGAGATTCCCCGCCGTCGGCGCAAGCGAGCGCAGCGCCGCCGCCCCGCTGCCGAGCTCCAGCAGCCCGCGCAGCAGCGCCTCCGCCGCGCCGAGCTCCAGCCCCGTCCGCGCGGCGAGCGTCCCGCGCAGCGCCGGAAAGAGCCCCAGCGCGTCCGCCAGCGCCGTCAGCACGGAGAAAAACACCGCAAAGGCACAGATATTCACCATCGACGCCGCGGCGCGCCCCACCGCCTCCGGCAGCAGCGCCGGGAGCGAGCGGACGGTCAGCGCGCTCTCGCGCCGCGCCCCGCGCCGCCGCGGTTTTCCGACCGCGCCGAGCAGCCCGACGGCGAGCGCCGCGAGCGCGTGGCTCAGATAAAGCAGCGCGCCGACGCGCGCAGAGCCGAACGCCGCGCCGCCCACCGCACCGATGAGAAAGCCGGGACCCGTGTTGTTGCAGAAGGGGAGGGCGCGGGTGGCCTCCTCCGCCGTCAGCTCCCCGCCGCGCACCAGATCGGCGAGCGCCGCCGCCCCGACGGGGTAGCCGCCGGTCAGCCCCAGGATCAGCGCCGTCGCCGCCGGGCCGGGCAGGGCGAAAAGCCGCTCAAACGCCCCGCCGAGCGCGCGTGCCAGCAGCTGCGGCAGCCCCAGCCCCGTCAGGAGCCCGGAGAGGATCATAAACGGCAGCAGCGAGGGCACGATCACCTCCGCACAGACGGCGAGCCCCCGCTTCGCCCCCGCGAGCGCCGCCGCCGGCATCGCGATGAGCCCGGCGAGCGCCGCCGCCGTGACCGCGAGCGCCGTCCAGAACGCCGTCTTGCGCAAAATGGCACCGCCTCCTTGTCCTTTTTCCAAAGCCTATGCGCCTCCGGTGATGATTTTTCCCGGAGGCGCATAAATTTTCCGGGAGAGACAAGGGGGCGAGAGGATCTTTTATGGCTGCAATATGGAACAGATTTGCCGAGCGGCTGGACCTTCCGGCGGAGGCTGGGGGAGAGATGCGCGTGACGCTGACGGGGCGGGGGCAGGTGCTCGTGGAAAACCACCGTGGGCTCCTGCGCTGCACGGCGACGGAGGCGGAGATCGCGGGCGGGGCGCTGCGGCTGCGCGTGCGCGGCGACGGACTGCTGCTGCGCGCGATGACGGGGGAGATGCTGCTCCTGTCCGGCACGGTCTTCGGCGTGGATCTGGAGTGAAAAGATGGGCGTATATTCCTTCCTGAACGCCCTGCCCGACTGGACGGAGGCGCTTGTCCGCGGCGCGCAGCCCGCGGGGTTTTTGAACCGCTGCGCCGCCTCCGGCGTCGCGATCGAGTCCGCCGAGCCGCTGGACGACTTCACGCTGCGCGTGCGCATCCCGGCGCGCTCTCTCCCGGCGGCGCAGCGCGCGGCGGAGCGCAGCCAGTGCGAGCTGAGGGTGCTGCGCGCGGGCGGCGCGGGGAAGGCGGCGCGGCGCCACCGGCGGCGCTGGGCGTTCGCCACGGCGCTGGCGCTCGTTTTAGCGGCGCTCGTGTGGTCAAAGCTCTTTCTCTGGGAGATCACCGTCACCGGAAACGAAACGGTGTCCTCCGTGCGCATCTTAAACGCGCTCGCCGAGTGCGGCGTGGACCGCGGCAGCTTCTGGCCCGCCTTCACGAGCGACAATCTGCGCAGCGAGCTGCTCGTGCGCCTGCCGGAGCTCGCGTGGGCGACCGTGAACGTCTCCGGAAGCCGCGCGGAGGTGCTCGTGCGCGAGCGGGTGGCAAAGCCGGAGATATATGACAAGAGCCTCCCGGTGCGCGTCGTGGCGGAAAAGACCGGCTTCGTCACGGAGGTCCGCGCCCTTGCGGGCTCCGCCTGCGTGAAGCCCGGCGACGCCGTCAGTGCGGGGGAGACGCTCATCTCCGCCGCGGCGGAGAGCGCCTTTTCGGGAACGCGCCTCGTCCACGCGCTCGGCTCGGTACGCGCGGAGACTTATTACGAGCTGAGCGCCGCGCTGCCGCTCGAAGCCGCCCAAAAGACCCCGACGGGCGAAAAAACCACCCGCTGGGCGCTCGTCGTCGGAAAAAACCGATGGAATTTTTACGGAAACAGTGGATTTTGCGGTGCCAACTGTGATAAAATTACGCAGGAGTATCCGCTCGCCGTGCCGGGACTTTTCTCCCTGCCCGTCGCGCTCGTGCGCGAGACGCTGACGGAGTATGAGACGGAGCGCGCCCCGCGCGACTGCGCCGCCGCGGTGCGCGCGGCGGAGGAGCAGCTCCATGCGGCGCTGCTGCGCGCCGTCGGAGCGGACGGCGAGGTGAAGCAGGAGCGCTTTTCCTGCACGGAGCGGGACGGGGGGCTCACCGTCTGCCTGCGCGCCGTCTGCGCGGAGGATATCGCCGTGCCCATGCCGCTCACGGCGGCGGAAATACTGGAACTACAGGAGACAAGCGAAAAATGACAGAACGGAGCATTGCGGTGGACCGCATCGAAAATATCATCAGCGTCTTCGGCTCGTTCGACCAGAACGTCCGTCTCATCGAAAGCGAGCTCGGCGTCACGGTGACGGACCGGGAGAGCGAGCTGCGCATCTCCGGCGAGCCGGAGAACGTTATTCTGGCGGAAAAGGCGGTGAACGGTCTGCTGGCGCTCGCCGCGAAAGGCGAGACGATCGACGACCAGAAGGTGCGCTACGTGCTCTCCCTCGTCCGCGATGGGCGCGAGAGCGTGATCGGCTCGCTCGCCGAGGATGTCGTCTGCGTGACGGCGAAGGGCAAGCCCGTCAAGGCAAAAACGCTCGGTCAGCAGGAATACTGCAAGGCGATCCGCAAAAACACCATCACCCTCGGCGTCGGTCCCGCGGGAACGGGCAAGACCTATCTCGCCGTCGCCGCCGCGGTCGCGGCGTTTCGCGCCAAGGAGGTCAACCGCATCATCCTGACCCGCCCCGCGGTCGAGGCGGGCGAGCGCCTCGGCTTTCTGCCCGGCGACATGCAGAGCAAGGTGGACCCTTATCTCCGCCCGCTCTACGACGCGCTGTTCGACATGTTCGGCGCGGAGACCTATAACAAATACCTCGAACGCGGCAACATCGAGGTCGCGCCGCTCGCCTATATGCGCGGCCGCACGCTCGACG
>CALJDB010000309.1 GCA_938023775.1 uncultured Clostridia bacterium | reverse complement strand
CATCAAGCAACCCCGGGCTTGATGTATCACCTTCATCACCATCCAGACTATCAACGGCTATGCCGACCAGCGGTCCCCGGCGGATTTGGCCGCTGAGATCTACCAAAACGGCGCCGACCCCTTCTGGCTGCTGCTGGCCCACCGGAACAACCTCTTCAACGGTCGGTACTGCCGCCTGGGAGCGGACCTGACCTTCAGCGGCCACGCCCACGGCGGCATCTGGCGCCTGCCCTTCACCGACGGGCTGGTGGACACCAACCTGCACCTGCTGCCCTCCTTCACCAGCGGTTTTTACCACTGTACAGACGAGGACTGCGAGGGAGCGGAGGTGTTCGTCTCCCGGGGCCTGGGCAACTCTCCCAAGTGGGCCTTCCGTCTGTTCAACCGGCCGCAGGTGGCGGTCATCACCCTGAAAAAAGGATAAAAATGTATGGAAACCTTTTCTGCCGGACAATTTGATATTGCCGTCATCGGCGCCGGACATGCCGGCATCGAGGCGGCTCTGGCCGCCGCCCGCCTGGGGCTGGAGACCATCGTCTTTACCATCAATCTGGACGCTGTGGGCAACATGCCCTGCAACCCCGCCATCGGCGGCACCGGCAAGGGCCACCTGGTCCGGGAGCTGGACGCCCTGGGGGGCGAAATGGCCAAAGCCGCCGACGAATGCTGCATCCAGTACCGGCTGCTGAACCTCCGGAAAGGCCCCGCCGTCTGGTCCCTCCGGGCCCAGGCGGACCGCCGGAAATACCAGGAACGGATGAAGCGCACCCTGGAACGCCAGGCCCACCTGACGGTGCGGCAGGGCCAGGTGGTGGAGGTTAGGACGGACCGCGGCGCCGTCAGCCAGGTGGTCCTTGCCACCGGCGCGGTGTACGATGTGAAGGCCGCCGTTCTGGCCACCGGCACCTATCTCAAGGGCCGCACCATCATCGGCACCTGTGTGGAGGATTCCGGCCCTGACGGGATGCACGCCGCCGGGCCCCTCACCGACTCTTTATTGAAGCTGGGCCTGCCCCTGCGGCGGTTCAAGACCGGCACGCCCCCCCGGGTCAACGCCCGGACTGTGGACTTTGACGAGATGGAGGTCCAGCCGGGGGACGAGATTCCGGTGCCCTTCTCCTATTCCACGGAGAACCCGCCCTATAACCAGGCGGTGTGCTGGCTGACGTGGACCACCGAGGAGACCAAGCGCATCGTCCAGGAAAATCTGGACCGGGCCCCCATGTACTCCGGGTTGATCGAGGGCATCGGCCCCCGGTACTGCCCCAGCTTTGAGACGAAGATCGTCCGCTTCCCGGATAAGCTCCGCCACCAGCTGTTCGTGGAGCCCATGGGTCTGAACACCGAGGAACTGTACATCCAGGGCTTCTCCTCCTCCATGCCGGAGGAGGTGCAGCTGCGCATGCTCCATACGCTGCCGGGACTGGAGCACGCGGAGATGATGCGCACGGCTTACGCCATCGAGTATGACTGCGTGGACCCGACGGAGCTTTTCCCGACGCTGGAGTGCAAAAAGGTCCCCGGACTTTACGGCGCGGGTCAGTTCAACGGCTCAAGCGGCTATGAGGAGGCGGCGGCGCAGGGCTATGTCGCGGGCGTGAATGCCGCGCTGAAGCTTCTGGACCGCCCGCCGCTCATCCTCCGCCGCAGCGACGGCTATGTCGGCACGCTCATTGACGATCTCGTCACGAAGGGCACGGAGGAGCCTTACCGCATGATGACCTCCCGCACGGAGTATCGCCTCCTGCTGCGGCAGGATAACGCCGACGAGCGGCTGACCGCCATCGGAAACCGCGTCGGGCTCGTCCCCGATGAACGGCTCGCGGAGGTGGAGGAAAAATACGCCGCCGTCCGGCGCGAGATCGCGCGATTGGAGCACACGGGCGCGCCGCCCTCCGCGGAGTTGAACGCGATGCTCGCTTCCCGCGGAACCGCCCCGGTGACGAACGGCGCGCCGCTCGCGGAGCTGCTGCGCCGCCCCCAGCTCGATTACGCCGCGCTCGCGCCCTTTGACCCGGAGCGCCCCGATCTGCCGCGCGCCGTGTGGGAGAGCGCGGAGATCCGCATCAAATATGACGGCTATATCCGCCGCCAGCTGCGGCAGGTGGAGGAATTTTCCCGGCTGGAGGGCAAGCGCCTTCCGCAGGACCTCGACTATGCCGCCGTACCCGGTCTGCGGCTGGAGGCGCGGGAAAAGCTCGCCGCCGTGCAGCCGGAGAATTTCGGGCAGGCAAGCCGCATTTCGGGCGTCAGCCCGGCGGACGTGGCGGCGCTGATGGTGTTTCTGGAGGGGAAGAAGGCATGAAAAAGGTCGTTCTCGGACTTTCCGGCGGCGTGGACAGCGCCGTCAGCACGCGTCTGCTGCAAAACGCGGGCTATGAGGTCTACGGACTGTTTCTCGATATCGGCAATCCCGTGTCGCGCGCGGACGCGGAAGCCGCCGCCGCCTCGCTCGGCGTGGAGCTCACGGTCGCGGACGTCGCCGCGGAGTTAGAGCGGGAGGTCTGCGCGCCCTTCGCTGCGAGCTATCTGCGCGGCGAAACGCCGAATCCCTGCATCCTCTGCAACCCGGCAGTGAAGTTCCGCCGCCTCTGCGACCGCGCGGACGCCCTCGGCGCGGAAGCAATCGCCACGGGTCACTATGCCCGCGTGAAGGACGGAAAGCTGCTCCGCGCGACCAGCAGCAAGGACCAGAGCTATATGCTCTGCCGCCTCCGCCCGGAGCAGGTCCGGCGGCTCATTCTGCCGCTCGGCGAATTTGAAAAAACGCACACGCGGAAGTTGGCGGCGGAGTTCGGGCTCCCGGTCGCGGATAAGCCGGACAGCATGGAGATCTGCTTCATCCCGGATAAGGACTATGCCGCGTGGCTTTCCCGCCGCGGCGCGTTGCCGGAGCCGGGGGAGTTCGTCTGGAACGGGACCCCCGTCGGGCGGCACGAGGGAATCCACCGCTGGACCGTCGGTCAGCGCATCCCCGGCGTTTATGACGGCGCGGCGCTCTATGTCGTCGCTCTCCGCCCCGAAACGCGCGAGGTGCTTGTGGACCGCAACGAGGCGCTGATGCGCAGGGAGTTCACCGCGCGCGATTTCAATTGGCTCATCGACGCGCCGGACGCCCCCGTTCCCGGCGCGGTCAAGGTGCGCCACAGCCGCGGCGACGGCGCGCCCTGCACCGCCGAAGTGCTCGGCGGCGGCAGAGTCCGCTTCACGGTCCCCGACGCCGTCCGCGCCCCCGCGCCGGGCCAGTCCGCCGTGCTCTACAGCGGAGATCAGGTCCTCGGCGGCGGGTTTATCGAATGAGAGGAAATGGCAGATTTCTGCTTTTTGCTATGTCTTTGCATAGCAAAAAGCCCCGGCAAAGCCGGGACTTCAGCTTGTCAAAAAAAGCCTCACCTGAGTTCGCGTCCGCAGTTCTGAAATTCCCCCTTTTTCGCATAGGATGAAGGGACGGATGCGGGGAGGAGGTCGCGGCTATGCGCTTATCGGAGCTCCGGAGCAAGGAGATCATCAACATCAGCACCGGGCAGCGGCTGGGCTTTGTCTGCGACGCGGAGCTGCTCGTCCCGGAGGGGACGGTGAAGGCGCTCATCGTGCCGGGACCCTGCCGGTTCTTTGGGCTGTTCGGGCGCGAGCCGGATTTTCTGATTCCCATGGACTGCATCTCCCGCATTGGGGAGGATATTATTTTGGTGGAGATTCCCGGCGCATGCGAGCGCAGCAAGCGGGGACGGAAGCAGTATTTTTAAGGTCTGACGGGTGGAGCCCCGCGCCGCGGCGCGGGGCTCCGCCTTTCCATTCTCTCACGCCATTGCGTAAAACGCCACGGCGCTTGCGGCGGCGACGTTCAGAGAGTCCACGCCGCGGCGCATGGGAATCTTAACGGTATAATCACAGCGGGCGATGGTCTCCGGCGCGAGGCCGTCGCCCTCTGTGCCTAAAACGACGGCGAGGCGCTCCGCCGCGGCGAGACGCGGGTCGGAGACGGAGAGGGAATCGTCCCGCAGCGCCATCGCCGCGGTCAGGAAACCGAGGCGGCGCAGCAGCGCGGGATAATCCGGCTCCTCCGCGGGCAGATAGGTCCACGGGATGAGGAACACGTTTCCCATGCTGACGCGCACGGCACGGCGGTAGAGCGGGTCGGAGCATTTGCGCGTCAGCAGCACGGCGTCCATGCCGAGCGCAGCGGCGGAGCGGAAAATGGCACCGACATTCGTCGGGTTCACGACATCCTCCAGCACCGCGACGCGCCGCGCCCCGGCGCAGACCGTCTCCGCCGCGGGCAGCGGCGGGCGGCGCATGGCGCAGAGCATCCCGCGCGTCAGGTGAAATCCCGTGAGACGCGAGAGCGTCGCGAGCTCCGACATAAAGACCGGAATATCCGGCGCGCAGCGCTCTAAAAGCGCTTTTCCGGCGGCGAGCGCGTCGCGCCGCTCCATCAGAAAGCTCACGGGCTCATACCCTGCGTCCAGCGCGCGCCCGATGACGAGCGGGCTTTCCGCGATAAAAAGCCCCTCCCCCGGATTTTCCCGGTTCACGAGCTGGTTCTCCGTCAGCCGCGCATAAACATCCAGCTCCGGCGCGGAAAAATCCTCGATCTCGATCAGCTTCGCCATGGCGCTTCGCCCTCCCGCGTTTACAAATAGTTGAGATTATTATAACGGATACGTCCGAGGATTGCAAACAGATACAGATCTGTGGTAAAATAAGGTCTTGTAAGAACCAATCATTTCACTCCAAAGGAGGATAACGCAATGAAATTTTCCGAAATGCCCTATGTCCGCCCCGACGTGGAGGCGCTCAAGCAGCGTCTCGCGGCGCTGACGGAGCAGCTGAAGGCGGCGAAGACCTATGCCGAGGCGCGCGAGACCTTCCTCGCGTGGCAGAGCGAGCAGAAGCACCTCGACACGGCGGCGACGCTCGCCTCCGTGCGCCACAGCATCGACACGCGCGACGCATTTTACGACGCGGAGGAGACCTTCTGGAACAACGCCGGACCGGAGCTGGAGGAATACTCGCAGGCTTGGACCGCCGCGATGCTCGAAAGCCCCTTCCGCCCGGACTTCACGGCGGAATACGGCGACCTGATGTTCGTCAACGCGGAGATCGCGCGCAAGACCTTCTCCCCGGAGATCATCGGCGAGCTGCAGAAGGAGAACGAGCTGACGCAGGAATACCAGAAGCTCATCGCCTCCGCCCAGATCCCGTTTGAGGGCAAGACCTACACGCTCTCCCAGCTGAGCCCCTTCAAGTCCGACGCGGACGATGCCCGCCGCCTCGCCGCGTGGAAGGCCGAGGGCGCATGGTATAAGGAGCATCAGGCGGACCTCGACCGCATCTATGACGAGCTCGTGAAGCTGCGCGACACGATGGGGCGCAAGCTCGGCTACGACGGCTATACCCAGCTCGGTTATTACCGCATGGGCAGAAACTGCTACACGAAGGAGGACGTCGAAGCCTTCCGCGCCGCGGTGCGGAAATACGTCGTCCCCGTCGCGGCGGAGGTCTATCGCCGTCAGGCCCAGCGCATCGGCAAGGAGTATCCGATGAGCTTTGCCGACGCCGCGCTGGAGTTCCGCAGCGGCAACCCGCGCCCGGCGGGCACGCCGGACGACATTCTGGCGCAGGGCATGAAGTTCTACGGGGAGCTGAGCCCGGAGACGGCGGTGTTCTTCCGCAGGATGCTCGACGACGGCTTGATGGACGTGCTCTCCACGGAGGGCAAGGCGGGCGGCGGCTACTGCACCGCGATCATGGACTATGAGGTCCCCTTCATCTTCGCAAACTTCAACGGCACCCAGCACGACGTGGAGGTCGTCACCCACGAGGCGGGCCACGCCTTCGCCTGCTGGACCAACCGCGACCGCGTGCCGATGGAATATATCTGGCCCAGCATGGAGGCCTGCGAGGTCCACTCGATGAGCATGGAATTTTTCGCGGAGCCCTGGGCGGAGGGCTTTTTCGGTCCGGACGCGCGCAAGTTCCTCTACAGCCACCTCGCCGGTGCGCTGACCTTCCTGCCCTACGGCACGCTGGTGGACCACTTCCAGCATGAGATTTACGCCCATCCGGACTGGACCCCGGCGGAGCGCCACGGCTGCTGGACGCGGCTGCTCGGCGAATATATGCCGTGGCTGAAGCTCGACGGCGACATTCCGTTTTACGCCGAGGGAGAGGGCTGGCAGCGCCAGAGCCACATTTACGCGAGCCCCTTCTATTATATCGACTACTGCCTTGCCCAGACCGTCTCGCTCCAGTTCTGGTCCAAGATCCAGGACAGCCTGCCCGATGCGTGGCGCTATTACATGGCTTACACGAAGCAGGGCGGCAGCCGCACCTTCACCGAGCTGCTGAAAAACGCCGGGCTGGAGAGCCCGTTCGAGGAAGCGTGTCTCCGCGGCGTCTGCGAAAAGGCGCAGACGAAGCTCGCGGGCTTTGACCTGACGGGGATCGCGTGATGAAAAAGCTCAGTTTATTCGCCCTGACCGCCGCGCTCGCCCTCTCCCTCGCCGCCTGCGGCGGGGAGAAGGCGCCGGAGACCACGCCGACGCCCGAACCGTCGCCGGCGCCGACCGAGACCGTCGCCGGGACCGCCCAGCCGGAGGCCCCCGTGGAAACGGAGGACCCCGCGCTGCGGGAAAAGCGCCTCGCGGCGTATCAGTTCGCCCTGCAGCAGTTCGCCTTTGAGCACGTCTGGCCCGACGGCGAGGACATCTGGTTCGACGGTGAATTTGGCTTTATGGAGGATAATTTCTTTGCCATCTGCGATGTGGACGGCGACGGGAGCGAGGAGCTGGTCCTCCGGCTCCTGACCGCGCCGATGGCTGGCATGGCGGAGCATGTTTACGGCTACGATGCGGAAGCGGACGCCGTTTACGAGGAGCTCTCCGGTTTCCCCTGCATCGTCTATTACACGGAGGGACTTGCCGACCTCGGCATTTCCCATAATCAGGGTTATGCCGGGGATGCGCTCTGGCCTTACTCCGCCTACCGCTACAATGCGGAGACCGGCGTTTACGATTTCGCCGCGAGCACGGATGCTTGGAGCCGGGAGATGCACCCGGAGGGCTATCCCGCCGATGTGGACACTGAGGGCGCGGGTGCGGTCTACTATGTGAGCGAGGAGTATCATCACTCCTCCACGCAGCCCATCTCCAAATCGGCGTTTGAAGCTTGGAAAGCGGAGTTTTACGGCAGCGCAGTGCAGCTGGAGCTGCCGCTTCAGAGCGTCAGCGAGGAGAACATCGCCGCCGTGACGGACTAAGACGAGGGAGAGGAGGGGAAAACGGATGTACCGCGTGATGATCGTGGAGGACGACCGCGGCATTGCCGAGGCGCTGCGCACGCAATTGCAGCGCTGGGACTTTGACGCCCGCTGCGCCGGCGATTTTCGCCGCGTGGCGGACGAGGTGCGCGCGTGGGAGCCCCATCTTGTGCTGCTGGACATCGCGCTGCCGTTTTTCAACGGCTACCACTGGTGCGCGGAGATCCGGAAATTCTCGCGCGTGCCGATCTTGTTCCTCTCCTCCGCGTCGGACGACCTCAATATCGTGATGGCGATCAACATGGGCGGGGACGATTTCGTGGCGAAGCCCTTCGACTGGAACGTCCTGATGGCGAAAATTCAGGCGCTGCTGCGCCGCAGCTATGACTACGCGCCGCAGCGCCCCGCCCTCGCCGTCCGCGGCGCGGTGCTGGACCCGGACGCGCTCGCGCTCAGCGTCGGCGGGCAAAAGGTGGACCTCACGCGCAACGAGTGCCGTATCCTGACCTGTCTGCTCGAGCGCCGCGGCAGCGCCGTCAGCCGCGAAACGCTGATGGAGCGGCTCTGGGAAACGGACCAGTTCGTGGACGAGAACACCCTGACCGTGAACGTCAACCGCCTCCGCCGAAAGCTGGACGCCGCCGGGCTCCCGGACCTCATCAAAACCAAGCACGGCGTGGGCTATCTGGTGGAGGAGTGAATGAAGGAGTTTTTCGCTTATCTCCGGGACCGGCGGCGGGAGATCGGGCTTTATCTGCTTCTGGCGGCGGCGCTTACCGGGATGTTTGCACTCTGCGCGCTGCCGCTGCGGGCGGTTTGGTATCCCTGCGCGCTCTGTGGGCTCGTCGGACTCGGGGTGCTTATTTGGGACTATTCCCGCGCGCGGCGGCGGCGCCGGACGCTCGCCTCGCTCGCGGAGACGCTGCCCCCGGCGCTACCCGACGCGCTGCCCGCGCCGGAGAGCCGGACGGAGGCGGACTATCAGGCGCTCATCGCCGCGCTATGGCGCGAAAACGCCCGGCTCACGGCGGAATACGAGGCGCGGGCGCGCGACATGCAGGACTATTACACCGTCTGGGCGCATCAGATCAAAACGCCCATCGCCGCGATGCGTCTCGCCCTCTCCGGCGAGGATACGGACCTCGCCCGCTCGCTGCGCAGCGAGCTGCTGCGCGTGGAGCAGTATGCGGACATGGTGCTCGTCTATCTGCGCCTCGGCGCGGAGAGCGGGGACTATGTGTTCCGCGAAACGGCGCTCGACGGCGTCATCCGCGCGGCGGCGCGGCGCTTTTCCGCGGAGTTCATCCGCCGCGGCATCCGGCTGGATTTTGTTCCGACGGGTCTCTCGCTCGTAACGGACGAAAAGTGGCTGCGCTTCGTGCTCGAGCAGCTGCTCTCCAATGCGCTGAAATATACGCCTGCCGGCTCTATCAGCATCTATGCCGAGGGGCGGACGCTCTGCATTGCGGACACGGGCATCGGCATTGCGACGGAGGACTTGCCGCGCATTTTCCAGAAGGGCTACACCGGTCATAACGGCCGCGCCGACCAGAGCGCCACGGGTCTCGGACTCTACCTCTGCCGCCGCGTCTGCGAAAACCTCGGCGCCGCCATCTCCGCCGAAAGCGAGATCGGAAAGGGCACCGTCATAAAGCTGGACCTCAGCCAGTATGAGCTGAAAGTATAAAAAAAGAATCGGGACGCCGACGGCGTCCCGATTCT
>CALJDB010000308.1 GCA_938023775.1 uncultured Clostridia bacterium | reverse complement strand
CGTTTCCATGAACAACATGTTCGCGTCCTTCACGGGCGAGAACGAGGAATTTTTCGACGAGCTGGAGGAGACCATGATCCTCGCGGACGCCGGAGCGGACACCGCGGTCGAGTCCGTGGAGGAGCTCCGGAGAGTCGTCAAGGCGCGCGGTCTGCGCGGCGGGGAGGAGGTCAAGTCCGCCTTCGCCGAGATCCTTGCCGGGCGGCTCAATGTCGGGGAGCGGGAGCTGCACCTCACGACGAAGCCGAGCGTCATTCTGATGGTCGGCGTCAACGGCGTCGGCAAGACGACGACGATCGGCAAGCTCGCCGCCCGCTTCATGGCGGAGGGAAAGAGCGTGCTCCTCGCGGCGGGGGACACCTTCCGCGCTGCGGCGGCGGAGCAGCTCACCGTCTGGGCGGAGCGCGCCGGGACGGATATCGTCCGCCACGAGGAGGGCAGCGACCCGGCGAGCGTCGTGTTCGACTCTATCGCAGCGGCAAAGGCGCGCGGCCGCGACCTTATCATCGTGGACACCGCCGGACGGCTGCACAACAAAGCCAATCTCATGAACGAGCTCGCGAAGATCCGCCGCATCATTTCCCGCGAGCTGCCGGATGCGGACGTGGAGACCCTGCTCGTGCTGGACGCCACGACGGGCCAGAACGGGCTGCTTCAAGCCAAGAGCTTCAAGGACAGCGCCGACATCACCGGCGTCGTGCTGACAAAGCTCGACGGCACGGCGAAGGGAGGCATCGTGTTCGCCATCGCGGCGGAGCTCGGCGTACCGGTGAAGTATATCGGCGTCGGCGAGGGCGTGGACGATCTGCTGGAGTTCGACGCCGCCGCCTTTGCGGAGGAGCTGCTGAAATGAGACTCATTTTGGCGTCCAACAACGCGAAAAAGCTCGCGGAAATGCGCGCGCTGCTCGCCGGGCTCGGTGTGGAGATCGTCTCCCAGCGCGAAGCCGGCTGCAATTTTGAGGTGGACGAGACGGGCGCGACCTTTGCGGAAAACGCCTATCTGAAGGCCTCCGCTGTCACCGCCGCGAGCGGCTGCGCTGCCGTGGCGGACGATTCCGGGCTGATGGTCGACGCGCTGGACGGCGCGCCCGGCGTCTATTCCGCGCGCTTCACCGGGAATCACGACGACTCCGACGAGGAAAAATGCCGCTTCCTGCTGAAAAAGCTGGAGGGGATCGCGGACCGGCGCGCAAAATTTGTGAGCAGCATCTGCTGCACCTTCCCGAACGGCGACGTGCTGCGCGCCGAGGGCGCGTGCCCCGGCGTCATCACGACCGCGCCGCGGGGAGCGGACGGCTTCGGCTATGACCCCGTGTTCCTGCCGGACGGCACGGACCGGACTATGGCAGAGCTTGAACCGGAGGAGAAAAACGCCCTGAGCCACCGCGGGAAGGCGATCCGGGCATTCAGAGAGGAGCTGGAGAAATACAATGCTGACAAGTAAACAGCGCGCCCAGCTGCGCGGCATGGCGGCGTCGCTGGACACGATCATCATCATCGGCAAGGGCGGGATCAACGAAAACCTGCTCATTCAGGTGCGCGACGCGCTCAAAGCCCGCGAGCTCATCAAGGGCCGCGTGCTGGAGAGCTCGATGCTCACTGCGGCGGAAGCCGCCGCCGCGCTCGCCGAGGCATGCCGCGCCGAAGCGGTGCAGTCCATCGGCAGCAAGTTCGTGCTCTATAAGCGCAACGAGACCGACCCGAAGATCGAGCTCGTGACGAACAAGAAGAAAAAATAACGAAGGGGCGGGACGCTTGGGATGACCATTGCCGTTTTCGGCGGGAGCTTCAACCCGCCGCATAAGGGACACCTTGCCGCCGCGCTCGCCGCGTCGCGGCAGCTAAAGCCGGATGCGTTTCTCGTGATCCCCGATTTCCAGCCGCCGCACAAACAGCTGGCGGAGGGCAGCCCGGAGCCGGAAGAGCGCCTCGCGCTCTGCCGCCTTGCGTTCGCCGCCGTGCCGAACTGCACCGTGAGCGATCTGGAGCTGCGCCGCGGCGGAAAAAGCTACACCGCGGACACGCTGCGCCATCTGCGCGCGGCGGAGCCGGAGACGGAGCTTATTTTGCTGATGGGCGCCGATATGTACTGCTCGCTGCACACGTGGCACGACGCGGAATACATCCTGCGCAGCGTGCGCATCGCCGTGTTCCAGCGCGCCGCGGGCGAGATGCCCGCGATCGAGGCGCAGCGGGATGCGCTTGCCGCGCAGTTTGGCACGGAGACGGAGCTCATCCGCTCCCAGCCCATGCCCGCCTCCTCCACGGAAATCCGCGTCGCGCTGCAAAGCCGCGAGGGCGTCGCCAAGCTCTGCCCGGAGGTCTATGCCGAGATCATCCGCCGCCGGCTTTACGGCGCGAAGGTGAACTTTCCGTGGCTGCGCGAGCAGTCTTACGCCATGCTCCGGCCGCGCCGCGTGCCGCATGTGCAGGGCTGCGAGGCGGAAGCCGTGCGCCTCGCGCACCGCTGGGGCGCGGACGAAGAACGCGCTGCGGAGGCGGCGATATTGCATGATTGCACGAAAAAGGAGCTTTTGCCGGAGCAGTTGCGCCTTTGCGCAAAATATGGTATCATACCCGATGAGCTCGAACGCGAAAACGGCAAGCTGCTCCACGCCAAGACCGGTGCGGCGGTGGCGAAGTTCGAGTTCGGCTCGGACGACGAGGTCGTAGAAGCCATCCGCTGGCATACGACGGGCCGCCCGAATATGACGACGCTCGAAAAGGTGCTCTACATGGCGGACTATATGGAGCCGACGCGCGATTTCCCCGGCGTGGAGGAGCTCCGGCGTCTTGCTTACGAGGACCTCGACCGCGCAATGGTGCTGGGCTTTGAGATGAGTCTCGAGGATATCCTGTCGCGCGGGGAAACGCCGCACAAAAACACCCTTGCGGCGCTCCAATGGTATCAGAACAGGGAATGAGTTGATCTATTTATGAAGCTTTTTGGCGGAAAGCCAAGGCCGCGCCCGGAGCGCGCGCCCGAACATAAGCCGAAGCCTGAAAACAAACCGAAGCCCGAAATCAGACCGAAGCCGGACCCCGGCGGGACGCAGAGCGCCGCGGGGGAGCGGCTGCGCGCGTTTTTCCGCGGCGAGCTCTGGCGGCGGCTGCGCATCCCCGCCATCGCGCTCGGTTGCGTGCTGCTCGCGCTGCTGCTGCTTGCTCTGGCTTATGCCATCTGGGAAAAGCCCCCCGCGCAGGGGGAGACCGGGCTCCACACGCCGAACATCGTCCGCCCCGCGGTGACGGAGCCGATCGCGACCCCGCCGCCGACGGAGTCCCCGGAGCCCAGCCCGGAGCCGACGCCGGAGCCCACCCCGGTGCGGCTGGAGAGCTGCTATACCTTCGCCGTCGCCGCATACGACCAGCTCGGCGTCAGCACGGACGTCGTGCTCGTCGGCAGGCTCGACAGCGAGAACCTGACGCTCGATGTCGTGAGCATCCCGCAGGACACGCTCGTGAACGTCAGCTGGGGCGTAAAAAAACTCAACTCCGTCATGGTAAGCGAACGCGGCGACCCGGAGCGCTTCGTGGAGCACCTGACCGACCTGCTCGGCTTTCAGGTGGATAATTACGTCATCCTCGATATCGACGTGGTGGAAAAGCTCGTTGACTGCATCGGCGGCATTTACTTCTACGTTCCGCGCGATATGGACTATGACGCGGAGGATCAGGACCTGCATATCCATATCGCGAAGGGCTCCCAGCTCCTGCTGGGCGAGGACGCCGTGAAGGTCCTGCGTTACCGCATGGGCAACGACGGCAGCGGCTACCCGAACGGTGACCTTGGGCGCATCGCCACCCAGCAGTCGCTGCTGAAGGCGCTCGCGAGCCAGCTCCTGAAGCTGAAAAACATCCCGAATCTCGACAAAATTCAGCAGATCATTGAGTCCGACGTCCAGACGGACCTCACGGCGAACAACATTGCGTTTTATGTCCGCGAGTTTTTGCAGATGAAAGAGGAATCCGTCCGCTTCCAGACCGCGCCGGGCAAGGGCGTTTCCATCCGCGGCGGCTCTTATTTTGAGCTGGACGTGGACGGCTGGCTCGCGATGATCAACGAGAGCCTGAACCCCTACGACACGGACGTGACGGCGGAGAATCTGGACGTGCTGCGCGCCCTCGGACGTGACGGTGCGATCTCCACGACCGGCGAGCAGGTCCCGCTCGGAACATTTTATAATTATAACGGGTAACAATAAGCTAAATATAAATTCTAAAAGGAGTTTTCAGTAATATGCACACACCGAAAGAGATCGCGGAGGCCGCGGTCCGCGCGCTGGACGGCAAGAAGGCGCTGGACATCCGCCTTCTGCATACGACGGACGTGACCACACTGGCAGATTATTTCGTCATCTGCACCGCGGCGAGCTCCACCCAGATCAAGACCCTCGGCGATGCGGTCGAGGCGGCGCTGGAGGAGCTGGGCGAGAACAAGATTCATCGCGAGGGTCATCGCTCCGGCACATGGGTCCTGCTGGACTTCGGCTGCGTCGTCGTCCA
>CALJDB010000307.1 GCA_938023775.1 uncultured Clostridia bacterium | reverse complement strand
GCCGTTTACAAACCGGAGCGAATGTGTTAAAATGCTCTGATGGAAATCGAAGCAAAGAGGGCGGTGAGGGAGCATGGATACGCGGCTGCGGGAGACCTTGGATAAGCTTGAGCGCATCGCGGCGCAGCTCGCCGCGCCGGAGACTTACGGCGACGCCGCGCTCTGCGCCCGGCTGCTGCGCGAGCAGAAGGCGCTCACACCCCTCGCGGAGGCGCTGCGGCGCTGCGAGGCGCTGGAGGGCGATCTTGCGGCGGCGGAGGAGCTCGGACTTCCCGCGGCGGAGCGCGCCGCGATCGCGGCGGAACGCGCGGCGGCGGAGGAGACGCTCCGCGCCCTGCTGCTCCCGCCGGACGCGCGCGACGGGCGCAGCGTCATTATGGAGCTGCGCGCCGGGACCGGCGGGGAGGAGGCGGCGCTTTTCGCCGCGGAGCTTTACCGCATGTACAGCCTCTACGCCGCGCGGCGCGGCTGGCGCGTCGAGATCGCGGACTTAAATGAAACGGAGCTCGGCGGGCTGAAGGAGATCGTCTTCAGCGTGGAGGGCGAGGGCGTGTGGTCCCGCCTGAAATATGAGTCGGGGGCGCACTGCGTCAAGCGCGTGCCGAAAACGGAGTCGAGCGGGCGCATCCAGACCTCGACGGCGACGGTCGCCGTGCTGCCCGAAGCGGAGGAGGCGGAGGTCACGCTCTCCCCGCAGGACATCCGGATCGACACCTATCGCTCCAGCGGCGCGGGCGGGCAGAAGGTCAACAAGACCGAGAGCGCCATCCGCGTGACACACCTGCCGACCGGCATCGTCGTCACCTGTCAGGATGAGCGCAGCCAGTTCAAAAACAAAGACCGCGCGCTCAGGATCCTGCGCAGCCGTCTGCTCGAAGCGGAGCGGCAGCGCAGCGCGGACGCCCTCGCAGCCGACCGCCGCAGTCAGGTCGGAACCGGCAGCCGCAGCGAGAAGATCCGGACTTATTTTTACCTGCGCGGACAGGTCGCGGACCAGCGGCTTTCCGGCGGGGAGCGGTTTTTCCAGCTCCAGCCGGTCTTAAACGGCGAGCTGGACCCCCTGATCGACGCACTGACCGCCGCGGACCGCGCGGCGAAGACAGCAGAAAGCGAAAAAAGCCAGAATGAAAACTGAGATCATCACCGAAAATATCCCCCGCGCGGCGGAGCTCATCCGCGCCGGCGGTCTCGTCGCCGTCCCGACCGAGACGGTCTACGGCCTTGCGGGAAACGGGCTCGATGAGACGGCGGTGCAGCGCATTTACGACGTCAAGGACCGCCCGGAGGTCAAGCCGCTGAGCCTGATGGTGCCGGATGCGGGCGCGTTCGACGCCGTCTGCCGCGACGTGCCGCCCGCGGCGCGGGCGCTTGCGGAAAAATTCTGGCCCGGACCGCTCACGATCGTCCTCCCGGCGAAGGACACGGTGCCCGCCATCGTCCGCGCCGGGGGAGACACGGTCGGGCTCCGCTGCCCGGACCATGCGAGGACGCTCGCGCTGCTGCGCAGCGCCGGCGTGCCCCTCGCCGCGCCCTCGGCGAACCCCAGCGGCGCGCCGAGTCCCAAGACGGCGGGGGAGGTCCTCGCGTATTTCGACGGCAAAATCGACGCCGTGATCGACGGCGGACCCTGCGGCATCGGCACGGAGTCGACCATCATCGACCTTGCGCACGAGCCCTACTCCATCCTGCGCCGCGGCGCGCTTTCCGAGGAGACCGTGTTCGCCGCCCTGCGCGAGAGCGTGACGCTCATCGGCATCACCGGCGGCAGCGGCAGCGGCAAGACCACGGCGCTCGACACGCTGCGGGGTATGGGCGCGCTCGTGCTCGACTGCGACGCGATCTACCACGACCTCACCGTCTCCTGCGCGGATATGCAGCGTGAGCTGACTGCGCGCTTCGGGGACGTTTACGACGGCGATACGCTCGACCGCAAGCGCCTCGGCGCGATGGTCTTCGGCGACGCGGCGGCGCTTGCGGACTTAAACGCCATCACGCACAAATATGTCTGCCGCGAGCTGGACCGGCTGCTGACGGACCACGCCCGCCGCGGCGGAACGCTCGCCGCCATCGACGCCATCGGGCTGCTCGATATCGAGCACAGCGCCCGCACCCGCTGCAACGTCGCGATCACCGCGCCGGTCGAGCAGCGCGTCGCGCGCCTGATGGCGCGCGAGGGCATTGACGAAGAATACGCCCGCCGCCGCATCGCTGCCCAGCACAGCGACGATTACTTTGCCAAAAACTGCCACTTCACGCTCTGCAACGACGGAACGAAGGCGGAATTTGAAGATAAATGCACAAAATTTTTTACGGAGGTACTCCAAAATGGCTGAGAAAAACGAAGACAAAGCTCTGCGCGAGCGGCTCTTTTACGAGCAGAAAAACGGTTACGACCTGATCGGCACGGAAGAGCGCATCGCGCTGGAGGACTACTGCGAGGGCTACAAGACCTTCCTCGACAACGCCCGCACGGAGCGCGAGGCGGTGCGCGAGGCGATCGCGATGGCAGAAAAGTGCGGCTTCGTGCCCTTTGTCCCCGGCATGGAGATCAAGCCGGGCATGAAGCTCTACCGCAGCAACCGCGGCAAGGCGCTGCTGCTCGCCGTCGTGGGCAAGAAGTCCCTCGCCGAGGGCTGCAACGTCGCCGCCGCCCACGTCGATGCTCCGCGCCTCGACCTCAAGCAGCTCCCGCTCTATGAGGACAGCGAGTTTGCCTATTTCAAGACGCACTACTATGGCGGCATCAAGAAGTATCAGTGGGTCGCTATCCCGCTCGAGCTCCACGGTGTCGTGACGCTCAAGAGCGGCGAGAACGTCGAGGTCGTCATCGGCCGCGACAAGGATGATCCCCAGTTCGTCATCACCGACCTGCTCCCGCACCTCGCCGCGGACCAAATGTCCCGCAAGGCGCCGGAGATCATCAAGGGGCGAGGGTCTCAATCTCCTCATCGGCTCCGCGCCCTACGCCGACGAGGGCAGCGAGCGCGTGAAGCTCGCCGTGCTGAGCCTGCTCGACGAGCAGTACGGCATTTCCGAGGAGGATTTCCTCTCCGCGGAGCTGGAGGTCGTCCCCGGCTTCGATGTGCGCGACCTCGGACTTGACCGCAGCCTCATCGGCGGCTACGGCCACGACGACCGCGTCTGCGCCTATGCGGAGCTGAAGGCGATTTACGACATCGAGAACCCGGAGACCACCGCCGTCTGCATCCTTGCGGACAAGGAGGAGATCGGCTCCGAGGGCACGAGCGGCATGCAGAGTCAGGCGTTCGAGTGCTTCATGGCGGACCTCTGCGCCGCTGAGGGCGTCGAGCTGCGCCGCTGCTTTGAAAAGAGCCTCTGCGTCAGCGCGGACGTCTGCAACGCCTTCGACCCGCTCTATCCCGACGTCAGCGAAAAGCGCAACAACGCCAAAGCCAACTACGGCATGGGCATCTGCAAATATACCGGCGCGCGCGGCAAGTCCGGCACGAACGACGCCGACGCGGAGACCGTCGGCAAGCTGCGCCGCATCTTCGCCGAGGCGGGCGTTGTCTGGCAGATGGCGGAGCTCGGCAAGGTCGATCAGGGCGGCGGCGGCACCGTCGCGGTCTACATGGCGCGCCGCAACATCTCCACCATCGACGCCGGCGTTCCCGTGCTCAGCATGCATGCGCCGTTCGAGGTCGTCAGCAAATTTGACTGCTACATGACCTATAAGGGCGTCAAGGCCGTTTACGAATTGAACTGAGTTTTGATAAAATTCCCCTGTCTGCAAAGACTAAAATGCAGACAGGGGGATTTTTTATGGACGAACATGAATTGCACACACTCGGCGCGTCCGGAGCCGGCAGCATCCGGTGCATCAGCATCATCGGGCAGATCGAGGGCCATCAGGCTTACGGCGACGGGACGAAAACGACGAAGTATGAGCATCTGCTGCCGCTTCTGGCGGAGGCAGAGGCGGACACGGCGGTGCGCGGCGTGCTCTTTCTGCTGAACACCGCGGGCGGCGATGTGGACGCCGGGCTCGCCATCGCGGAGATGATCGCCGGGATGAAAACGCCGACGGCGTCCATCGTGCTCGGCGGCGGTCACTCCATCGGCGTGCCGCTCGCCGTCGCCGCGCGGCGGAGCTTCATTGCGCCCTCTGCGGCGCTGACGCTCCACCCCGTGCGGCTTACCGGCGTCGTCCTCGGCGCGCCGCAGACTTACCGCTATCTTCACCAAATTCAAGAGCGAGTCGTCGGCTTCATCACCGCCCACAGCCGCATTCCCCGCGAGCGCCTGCTGGAGCTCATGCTCGCGACGGACACGCTGACCACAGATCTCGGCAGCGTGCTCACCGGCGCGGAGGCGGTGGAGTGCGGGCTGATCGACGAAGTGGGGAGCCTCAGCGAAGCGCTTGGGTTTTTGAAGTGAGCGGGGGTTCGCGCCCCAAGGGCGTGGGGGGTTCAATATGGAATGCGCCTTTGGCGCAAATTGAATTTGTTTCGCGCCCGCGGGGCGCGACCTTCTTTCCCCCTGTGGGGAAAGA
>CALJDB010000306.1 GCA_938023775.1 uncultured Clostridia bacterium | reverse complement strand
GCCCCGGTCACGGCGGCAACGCCATGGTCGCGCAGGACTGGCTGGACGGCAGCTACAGCGAGGTGTATCCCAACGTCGGGCAGGACATCGACGGCCTGAAAAAGCTCTTCAAGCAGTTCTCCTTCCCCGGCGGCATCTCCAGCCATGTCGCGCCGGAGACGCCGGGCAGCATCCACGAGGGCGGCGAGCTCGGCTATTCCCTTGTCCACGCCTTCGGCGCGGTGCTCGATAACCCGGACCTGATCGCCGCCTGCGTCGTGGGCGACGGCGAGGCGGAGACCGGTCCGCTCGCCACGAGCTGGCAGAGCAGCAAGTTCATCAACCCCGCGCGCGACGGCGCGGTGCTGCCGATTCTGCACTTAAACGGCTACAAAATTGCGAACCCGACCGTTCTCGCCCGCACGAGCGACGAGGACCTGAAAAAGTATTTCGAGGGTCTTGGCTATGAGCCCATCTTCGTCGAGGGCAGCGAGCCGATGGCGATGCACGAGGCGATGGCGGAGGCGCTGGAGCGCTGCTACGCCGGCATCCGCGCCATTCAGTCCGCGGCGCGCGCCGGGGCGCGCGAGCATGACAAGTGGCCCATGATCGTTCTGCGCACGCCGAAGGGCTGGACCGGTCCGAAAATCGTGGACGGCAAGGCGGTGGAGGGCACGTTCCGCGCCCATCAGGTTCCGATCGACATGTCCAAGCCGGAGCACCTCGCGCAAGTGGAGGCGTGGCTGCACAGCTATAAGCCGGAGGAGCTTTTCACGCCGGAGGGCGCACCGGCGGACGATCTGCGCGCCTTCGCGCCGCGCGGTCAGCGCCGCATGGGTGCAAACCCGCACACGAACGGCGGTCTGCTCCTGCGCGACTTAAAGCTCCCCGATTACCGCGATTACGCGCTCGACATCCCCCACCCCGGCGCGGTCATGGCGCAGGATATGATGGAGCTCGGCGCATTCGTGCGCGACATTGTGAAGCTCAACCCCGATAATTTCCGCGTCTTCGGGCCCGACGAGACGATGAGCAACCGCCTGAACCACGTTTTCGAGGTCACGGACCGCGCGTGGGACGGCAAGACGGTCGAGGGCGACGAGTATCTCTCCCCCGACGGGCGCATTATGGACTCCATGCTCTCCGAGCATTGCTGCGAGGGCTGGCTGGAGGGCTATCTGCTCACCGGACGCCACGGCTTTTTCAACAGCTACGAGGCGTTCATCCGCATCGTGGACTCCATGGCGAGCCAGCACGCCAAGTGGCTGAAGGTAACGAGCCAGCTGCCGTGGCG
>CALJDB010000305.1 GCA_938023775.1 uncultured Clostridia bacterium | reverse complement strand
AAGGCCGATCACTCCGCATGGAGCGGAGCTAACGGGGGGACAGAATTCTCTTTAAGTATCATACACGCAGTTTCTTCTAATAGTCAAGAATATGATTTGTTTTTATGCAGTGACAATGCTGCGTCGTCGGCATCAAACGAATCCGCTCAGCCCGTTCGTTTTGCCGGCCTTTTCTTCAAAACCAGATACAGCAGAAGGACGACCATGGCGGCGAGGAGCGCGAGGCTTGCCCAGCCGAGCGGGAGAAAGACGGCGCTGCCGTAGACATCCTTCAAAAGCGCAAGCGCCGAAGCAAAACTCACGCACACCGCTGCGGGGATGACCTTTGGCTCCAGGCAGCAGAGCGCGACAAGGAGCACCTCCGCGCCGTAAAGACTGTCGGCACACATCCACGGCAGGAACGCCACGGCGCAGAGCGAGGCAAGAGAGAGCGCCGTGAGCTGCCGCCGCCGGTCGGAGGCGAGACTTTTCCGGCTCATGCGCCATACGAGCAGCAGCGCGAAAACGATGTAGAGCGCAATGCCGGTCGGTGCGATGAACGAATACTGCGAGAGCGAGTAAATGCCCGGCGCTCCGCCGAAAAGCGGCCGCGCCGTGAGCGTTCCGAGCGCCGGGTAAAACGGCAGACACTCGCTGCCGGGGCGGCCGAGCAGCAGCGCCGGGACCAGAACGGCGATATACCATCCGACGAGATGCAGCAGCGAAAACCATGTATTGCGCCGCGCGGCGGTAAAGACCCAGAATACCGGCACGATCCAAAGCGCCGCGGGATGAAAGGCGACGGCAAGCGCGAGCATCCCCGCGCACCAACGCCACTCCCCGCGCATGGCGCAGGAGGCTGCGAGTGCTATGAAAGCCCACCAGAGACTGTCGCCTGCGGCGGAGCAGACGCCCTGAAAGATCCCGGAGGGAAGGAGCAGCACAATGAGAAAGGCGAAGAGACGCGGCTGCGCGCGCACCGTGACGCACTGGACGCACCGCTGCGCCGCCCATGCCATCGTAACCTCGGCAAAAACGCAGAGATATTTAAATAAGGTAAGCCCGCCGCCCGGCGCAAGAGAAAAGAGCGCCAGAAAGTACTGCACCGGGATCGGATAGGGAAGAGCGGAGGAGCGAATGCCCCAGAACCCTCCGGCGTCCCGGTACCAGGCGATCGCGTCCTCCACGGCGGCCGCCGTGTCGTTCGGCGCAATGCCGAAAAGGAAAAAACGCACGCCGAACGCGGCGAGCAGCACGCCGAGCACGGCGGCGAAGCCGATGACCGCCTTCTCCGCCTTTTCACTGCCGAAGCGCTTTTCGAGCCAGAGGTTGAATTTGCTGGGCTTCTCCTGCTCGTCCTCGGGCAGAAGCGAGGCGGAATAGGTCAGCGCGCGCATGCCCTGCACCATGGAGTCGATGAACATCGGAACGCCGCGCAGGAAGGGGATGCGCAGGATAGGATGGCGGTCGCGATTGAGCTTTAACTCATCCACCTTGGTCTGCATCGTCCCGTCCGCGAGGCGGCAGACGATCGCCTGCTTCTCCGGACCGCGCATGAGGATGCCCTCGATGAGCGCCTGCCCGCCGATGCTGGTCTTGAAGCCGGTTTGCTTGCTTTGTTTCATAGGCTTTGCCCTGTCTCTTTTCTGAAAAATGTGTTATGCCGCCTGCTTCGCGGGCAGGCGCACCGTGACGCACACGCCGCCGCCCTCCGCGTTTTCGACCGTGAGGGTCCCGCCGTGGCGCACGACGATCTCCTCGCAGACGGCGAGCCCGATGCCGCTCCCGCGCTCGCGCGAGGAGCCCTTGTAGAATTTTTCCTTGACGTGCGGCAGCTCGGCTTCCGGGATGCCCGGTCCGTGGTCCCGCACCGTGACGACGACGTCCGCGCCGTCCGGCTTCACCGCAACGGCGACGGAGCCGCCGTTTTTGCCGTATTTCGCGGCGTTATCGAGGATGTTCAGCAGCACCTGCTTGAGCCGCTCCGGGTCGCCCTGAATGAGCGGCACCGCATCGCCGTCGCAGTCGAGCTCCAGCGCCACGTCCTCCTGCTGCAAAAGACTGCGGTAAGTCAGAACGGCGTCCTCCACCTCCGCGGCGAGGTCCACCGTCTCCATATTCAGCGTAAATCGCCCGTCCTGAATCCGGGTGAACTCCAGCAGCTCGCTCACCATCTTCGTGAGGCGGCTCGCCTCCTTGGAGATGATGACGATCCCGCGGCGGGAGTCGCCCTGAATGGCGTCGTCAAAGCTGAGCGCCTCCGCCCAGCCGGTGATGGCGGTCAGCGGCGTGCGCAGCTCGTGGGACACGGAGGAGATGAACTCCGCCTGCATCTTTTCGCTGCGCGCGAGGGCGGCGCTCATCTCGTTGATGCTGTCGGTCAGGTCGCCGAACTCATCGTCGCGGAGCTTCTCCGCGCGCAGACCGAGCCGCCCGGCGGCAATGTCGCCCGTCTGCTCGCGCAGACCGCGGAGTGAATCGCCGATCCCGCGGAGGAAGCGGTCCCCCAGCAGCCAGAGCGCCATGCCCGCGGCAACGCCGACGGCGGCGGCAAAGGCGATCGTCTCGCCCACGCGCTCGCGCAGGACGAGCAGGGCGAACAGGATGAAAAACACGACCACGGCGGCGATGACGCCGATGATCGGCCAGAAGCAGCTGCGGAACCAGCGGCGGCGCACATCCTCCCGCCCCGCCGGGCGGAACAGGCGGCGGAAAAAGCCCTTTATGCGTTCCATTGATAGCCGTACCCCCAGACCGTGCTGAGATAGACCGGCAGCGTCGGGTCCTCCTCCAGCTTCACGCGCAGGCGGCGGATGTTGACGTCCACGACCTTGACGTCCGCGGCGTCGTCCTTGCCCCAGACCTGCGTGAGGATCTCCTCACGGGAAAGCGGCTTGCCGGGGTTCGCCATAAAAAGCCGCACGAGGGAATACTCCACCTGCGTCAGACGCACGCGCACGCCGTTTTTCTCCAGCACGCGGGTGCGGAGATTGAGCGCAAACGGTCCCTGCGTCAGCGTCTCCGCGCCGGGGGCGTCCTCCGCCTCGCCGGTGCGTCGGTAAAGCGCGTCGATGCGCGCGGTGAGCTCCGCGGTGGAAAACGGCTTCGTAACATAGTCGTCCGCGCCGCTCATAAGCCCGGTGATCTTGTCCATTTCCTGACTTTTTGCCGAGAGCATGATGATCCCGATGCGGCTGTCCCCCGCGCGGATGCGGCGGCAGACCTCGAAGCCGTCGATGTCGGGGAGCATCACGTCCAGCAGCGCCACGCGGATCTCCGGGTCGGCGCGCAGACGCTCCAGCGCCTCCGCCCCCGTCTCCGCCTCCACGGGCTCAAAGCCCGCGCGCCGCAGGTTGATGACGACAAAGCTGCGGATGCTGCTCTCGTCCTCCAGAACCAGAATTTTTTTCATAGCTCTACCCGTCTCCCCTCATGGCACAATACAACGCATACATTCTACCATGCTTTTTCCGAAAATGGTAGGAGAAATTTCCCCCACGCGCACCGGCAAATGTAAATTTTCCTTGAAAACGCCGCCCGCATGGGCTATAATACCAATGCCGCGCCGGTGTGATGGAATGGTAGACGTGACGGACTCAAAATCCGTTGGTGGCAGCACCGTGTGGGTTCGAGTCCCACCACCGGCACCAAAATGCTC
>CALJDB010000304.1 GCA_938023775.1 uncultured Clostridia bacterium | reverse complement strand
CCTTGTTGTCGATAATGTAAACGATATAGCTGCCGCTCTCGCCCCGGATGGGGAGAGCGACGTCCATAAAGTCGTCCCCGGCGTTGGAGGCGTAGCCCTCGCTGCCGCCGAGCGCGGTCAGAATGTTGCGCGTCACGGCAAGCTCGCGCCCCGCGGCGGGGTCGGACCCGACGAGATATTCGCCCGTCTCACCGTCGAGAATGTAATAGTTGCGGTTGCCGGAGTCGATGCCGAGGTTGCCGGCGTTCGCCCAGAGGATCTCCGCAAGCCGGTCCGCCGCGTCCGGCGCGTCCGCCGCCGCGCGCAGGTCCTGCGCAAGATCCGCCTTGCCGAATACCTCCTGCATGCGGCTATAGAACTCGCTGATATAAAAGTTGCGGACGCCCTGCATCAAAAATGCGCCCACGACCGCCATCAGCGCGAGGATCAGCACCAGTATGATCGCAACGAGCTTTGTATAGATGCTCTTTGTCATCCGTAGTTACACTCCTACAGCTTCAGCTTCGCAGAATTGCGGCGCGCACGCCGCAAAAAAGTCAGATCCATTTTTCGGCGCGACAGGCGCGTGCCGAAAAATCCCTTGCGCGGAGGGAACGTGCGAGCCGAAGGCGAGTGCGCTGAGCGGAGCGAATCCTTTTCGACCGGGAGCCCAACAAAGTGGGTCCCGGTCGAGTTTTTTATTTGTTATACATCAATTTCGCCTTTTCCATCGTCATCACGAGCAGCGGGACGAGAACGATCTGGACGATGATGCCGGGCACGGCGGTCGTCACCGCGCCGGCGAGGAAGGCGGAGGCGGGGAAGGTGGAGCTTTGCAGCCCCGCGATGAGGAAGCGCACGAGCCCCCAGACGAGCCGTCCGGCGACCATCGCGGCGATGAGCGAGACGTAAATATAGCCCTTTTTCTTCGGCAGAAGACGGTAAAGCAGGCCGCTGACCGCGCCGTAGACCGCCATTTCAAACGCCATGGACACCGCTGTCGGGAACATCGGCGGCATACCGAAGATCACGGAGCGCAGCAGCGGGCTGATAAGCCCGACGGCGAGGCCCCAGGGCCAGCCGCACATAAAGCCGCAGAGCAGCGCGGGCAGATGCATCGGGCAGAGCATGGAGCCGATCTCCGGAATCTGACCCGTCAGAAACGGCAGCACGAGCGCGAGCGCGAGATAAAGCGCGCTGCTGACCATTTTGCGCACGCGCAGCGGGGAAAAAATCGTTTTCAGCGTCCTGTTCATCGGGAAATTATCTCCGTTTCCGCCGGGGGGTGTCGTCTCAAAAGCCGGCACTTGATTTTAACACGCCGGTCAAAAAAGGTCAATCCCGATTTTCCTTGCGCGGCGGTGGGGAATGTGGTACCATGGCGAAAAACGGGAGGTGCGGAGACCATGACGGATGCGGAGATCGGGCGCTTTTTGCGCGCCCACTGCGAAAAATACCCGGAGAGCACGGCGCAGGACCTTTTCAAGGCGCTGCATCAGAGCGCCTTCGGCTGCGAGCACCTTGTGAAAAGCCCCGATGCGGCGGCGGATTTCATCCGGCGCGAGGCGGCGCAGACACCGGACGCTCCGGCGGAGACGGAGACGCTCTGCGGCGGCAACTTTGCGCGCGTCCATCTCGGCTGGCTGCGGGAAGGGCTTTCGCCGGAGACGCTCGCGCGGCTTTTCGCGCTCTCCGCCGAGCCTGCGGCAGACGGACGCGAGACGCTGGAGGCGATGCTCCGCGTGCTGGCGGCGCTGCCTCTCCCCTGCCCCGTGCCAGGCTCGGAGCTCGCCGCGTGGCGCGCCGCGGGCTTCCCTGCGCTGCACCATTCACCGGCGTTCCGCGCGGCTTATCACCCGGCTTACCGCGTGCTGCGGGCAGACTTTGCGCGCCATCTGCCGCTTTTTGCACGACTGGACGCGCTGCTGCGGGAGAAGGGCGACGTTTTTCTAGCCGTCGACGGCGGCAGCGCGAGCGGGAAAACGACGCTCGCGGCGCTTTTAGAGCGCGTTTACGGCTGCACCGTGCTGCACATGGACGACTTTTTCCTCCGCCCGGCGCAGCGCACGCCTGAGCGCCTTACCAAGCCGGGCGGCAATGTCGACCGCGAGCGCTTTTGCGACGAGGTCCTGCTCCCGCTCCGCCGCGGCGAGGCAGCGGAGTATCGCCGCTATGACTGCGCCACGGGGCAGCTCCTCCCGCCGCGCCGCATCCAGCCCGGCGGACTTATCGTCACCGAGGGGGCATACGCCCTCCACCCCGCGCTCGCGGAAAACTATGACCTCCGCGTCTTCCTGCGCATCGCGCCGGAAGCGCAGCGCGAGCGCATCGAGCGGCGCAATCCGGATATGGCGGAGACGTTTTTCCGCGTCTGGATTCCGATGGAGCAGCGCTATTTCGAGACGTTCGCCGTGGAGGAAAGCTGCGATCTGTTGTTTGATAACTGAAAAGAGCGCGTGTTTTTCAGCCCGCAGGCTGCAAAACACGCGCTCTATCTTTTTTTACTCAAAAATCACCGGGTCAGCCTCGTAGACGCCCTGCATGGCGCGGACGAGGTGGCCGACGTCGGCGGTGCCGGCGGTCTCGTAGGCGGAGTGCATGGCGAGCTGCGCCATGCCGATATCCACGGTGCAGACGGGGACGCTGGTGTTCGCAATGGAGCCGAGCGTACTGCCGCCGGGGAGGTCGGAGCGGTTGCTGAAGGTCTGCACGGGCACGCCCGCCTCCGCGCAGATGCTGCGGAAGATGGCGGCGGAGCGCCCGTCCGTCGTGTAACGCTGGTTGGCGTTGAACTTCACGACCACGCCGCCGTTTAAGGCCGGGGAATTGTCGCGGTCGGCGTATTCCGGGTGGTTCGGGTGCTGGGCGTGGGCGTTGTCGGCGGAGACGAGGAAGCTGCGGGCGAGCATGGACTGGTAATCCTCCTCCCCCATGTGGAGATAGCGGATGATGCGGCGCAGCGTGTCGCGCAGGAAGACGCTGCCCGCGCCCTGCTTCGTGGCGGAGCCGACCTCCTCGTTATCGAACACGCAGCAGACGGGGATCGTCCCGCGCTCTTCTGCGGCGAGGAAGCCGCGGAAGCAGCCGAAGGCGCATTCGAGATCGTCGAGCTTCGGCGAGGCGATGAACTCGCCCTCCGCGCCGAGCACCGTGCCAGGCGTGCGGCAGTAGAGGAAGAGGTCCTTGCCCAGAATGTCGCCCTCGGTGACCCCGGCGCTCGCCGCGGCGAGGTGCATGATGCCGCCCGCCTCCGCGCCGCCGTAAAGCGGGAGGGTGTCCACATTTGCGAGGAGCTTCGTGCCCTCGTTCGCGCTGCGGTTCATATGGATGGCGACGCTCGGAATGATGAGCAGGTCGCGGTCGATGTCCACGAGCTTCTGGACCATTTTCCCGCCCTCGCGGACGAACACGCGCCCGGCGACGGAGAGCGGGCGGTCGAACCACGTCGCCATCAGCATGCCGCCGTAGCCCTCGGTGGAGAGCTGGGTGCAGCCGGCGGAGCGCCGCTCGGCGGTCTCCTTGAGCTTGAAGCTCGGACTATCCGAATGGGAGGCGGACATGACGAAGCCGCCCGTGACCTTTTCCGGGACGCGGAAGGCGATGATGGAGCTGCCGTTGCGCGTCACAAAATACTTCCCGCCGGGCTTGATGCCCCAGCACTCGCTCTCGCGCAGCTCGGCATAGCCCGCGGCGAGCAGCTCGTTTTTGAGGTTTTCGACCACATGGAAGCAGCTCGGACTCCGGCGGATGAAGTCCAGCAGCTCGCGGCTGAGTTGTTTCATAGCTTTTGACCCCTTTAAAAAAGGACCGGGCGGAGCTTCGCTTCCGCCCGGTCCCGGATTTTGCTTCTCTTAGTCCATCAGACCAAGCTTTTCGCGCTCCTTGATGGCGTCCTTGCGGCTGAGGTTGACACGGCCGCGGTCGTCGATCTCCGTGACCTTGACCCAGGTCATATCGCCGACGTTCAGCACGTCCTCGACCTTTTCGGTGCGCTTGAACTCCAGATCCTTGATGTGGATCATGCCATCCTTGCCCGGAACGAGCTCGACAAACGCGCCGATCGGGATGATGCGGACGACCTTGCCGTAATAGAGCTTGCCGACTTCGGGCTCGAAGACGATGTTCTCGATGGTCTGGCGCGCGGCGCGGCACGCCTCGATGTCCTCGGAGGCGATGAACACGCTGCCGTCGTCGTTGATGTCGATCTTGGTGCCGGTGTCGGCGGTGATCTTCTGGATGACCTTGCCGCCGGAGCCGATGA
>CALJDB010000303.1 GCA_938023775.1 uncultured Clostridia bacterium | reverse complement strand
AACCAGAATACCGAGCAGCAGCCGGCGGAAATGCCCACACCGGAGAAGACAAAAAAGCGCGAGGGCGACCTTTTCGACTGGCTCCAGTGCATCGTGACCGCGCTGGTGGCGTGCGTGCTCATCTTCGTCTTCATCGGCCGCACGATCGGCGTCGTCGGGTCGAGCATGGTGCCGACGCTCGAACAGGGCGACCGACTCATTATCAGCAAGCTGTTTTACACACCACAGCAGGGCGACATCGTCGTGCTGCAAAAGGACAGCTTTGCCGACTATCCGCTCATCAAGCGCGTCATCGCCACCGAGGGCCAGACCGTGGACATCGACTTTGACGCCGGCGTCGTCTATGTCGACGGCGTCGCGCTCGACGAGCCTTACACCGCGGAGCCGACCGTTGTGCGCGAGGACTTCGACGAGCCCGTGACCGTGCCGGAGGGCTGCATCTTCGTCATGGGCGATAACCGCAACCGCTCCACGGACAGCCGCACGGACAGTATCGGCTGCGTCGATACGCGGCTCATCATGGGCAAGGCGCTCCTGCGCTTAACGCCGCTCAGCAAGTTCGGCACGATCTATTAAAGGAAAAAACTTTCTATGAACGAAGCACAGTACGAAAAACTCGCCATCCAGTGGTTCCCCGGACACATGACGAAGGCGCAGCGCATGATCGGGGAGAATATGAAGCTCGTGGACGCCGTCTGCGAGCTCATCGACGCGCGCATCCCGCGCTCAAGCCGCAACCCGGATATCGACTCTCTCTCGGGCGATAAGCCCCGGCTCATCATCTTAAACCGCATCGACCTTGCCGACCCCGCGATGACCGCGCGCTGGCGCGACTACTTTAAAAAGCAGGGGCTCCCCGTGCTGGAGACGGACGCGAAGAGCGGCAAGGGCGTCAAGGAATTTCCCGCCGCGGTCCGCGCCGTGCTGCGCGAGCGCATCGCCGCGCTGGAAGCCAAGGGACAGGGCACGCGCCCGCTGCGCGTGATGATCCTCGGCATCCCGAACGTCGGCAAGAGCACGTTTATCAACAAGGTAGCGGGCAGAAAGGCGGCGATTGCCGGCGATAAGCCGGGCGTCACGCGCGGCAAGCAGTGGATCAGCATCGGCACCGGGCTCGATCTGCTCGACACGCCGGGCATCCTCTGGCCGAAGTTTGACTCGCAGGAGGTGGGCGAGGCGCTCGCCCTCACGAACGCGATCAAGGCGGACGTGCTCGACAAGGAGACCCTCGCGGCAAACTTTATGCTCCGCCTGCGCGCGACAAAGCCGGAGGCAATCACCGAGCGCTATAAATTCACGCCGGACCCGGAGAAAAACGGCTTTGAGCTGCTGGAGGACGCGGGCAGACGCCGCGGCTTCCTTATCTCCGGCGGCGAGGTGGACATCGAGCGCATGGCGAACGTGCTGCTCAGCGAATACCATGACGGCAAGCTCGGACGCATCACGCTCGAAGCCCCGCCGGAGGAGTGAGACGGTTATGACGGACCTCTGGGAGATCGAAAATGCCGTCGCGGAGGAGGGCTTCGCCCCCGTCTGCGGCGTGGACGAGGCGGGACGCGGTCCGCTGGCGGGACCGGTCTGCGCCGCCGCGGTAATATTGCCGCGGGGACTTGTCATCCCCGGTCTGAACGACTCCAAAAAGCTCACCGAGCGCCGCCGCGAGGCGCTTTACGACGTGATAACGGCGCAGGCGCTCGCTTACGGCGTTGCCTTTGCGAGCGAGCGGGAGATCGACGAGCTGAATATTTTGCAGGCGACTTACCTCGCCATGAACCGCGCGATCGCGGCGATGGGGACAGCCCCCGCGCTCGCGCTCATCGACGGCAACCGCAACGGCGGCATCGCCGTGCCGAGCCGCTGCGTCGTCGGCGGGGACGGGAAATGCGCCTCCATCGCGGCGGCGTCCGTTCTCGCCAAGGTCACGCGAGACCGCTATATGCTGGAGCTCGATGCGCGCTATCCCGGCTACGGCTTCGCGAAGCACAAGGGCTATGGCACCGCCGCGCACTACGCCGCGCTGCGTGAAAAAGGACCCAGCGAGGTCCACCGCCGGACATTTCTGAAGAAGATGCACTGACAAATATGAACGACAGCAAAACGGACAAAAAGCTCCTCGGCAGAAGCGGGGAAGCCGCCGCCGCGGAGTATCTGAAGCGAAAAAAATACCGCGTTCTGGGGATGAACTATACCTGCCGCTTCGGGGAGATCGACATCATCGCGGAAAACCGGGACTACCTCGTTTTCGTCGAGGTGAAGCAGCGCAAAAGCGGCGACTTCGCCGCGCCGCGCGAGTTTGTGAACGCCGCGAAGCAGCGCCGGCTCATCGCCGCTGCTTCGCTCTGGCTCCAGCAGAACAGGACCGAAAAACAGCCCCGCTTCGACGTTGTCGAGGTTTACGCCCCCGGCGGACGGGCGGAGCGGATCAACCATATCGAAAACGCATTTGAGGTGAACTGAGAACATGAATTATTTCAGCACACGTGACCGCAGAACGCTCTATACCGCGGCGGAGGCCATTGCCATGGGACTCGCGCCGGACGGCGGACTTTTCGTGCCGGAGACGATCCCGGCGGTCTCCCGTGCGGAGCTGGAGGCGCTCTGCAAAATGGACTACCGCGGCCGCGCCGCGGACATTATGGGGCGCTATCTCGCGGAGTTTTCCGCGGAGGAGCTGCGGGAATTTACCGCCGCGGCTTATGCGGGCAATTACGATGACCCCGCCATCGCGCCGCTGCACTTTGTTGACGAGCGCACCGCGGCGCTGGAGCTCTGGCACGGACCGACCTGCGCCTTCAAGGACATGGCGCTGCAAATGCTGCCGCGTCTGCTCGTCGCCTCGCTGAAAAAGACCGGCGAGACGCGCGGCGTCTGCATCCTCGTCGCCACGAGCGGCGACACGGGCAAGGCGGCGCTCGAAGGTTTTGCCGACGTGCCTGGCACGAAGATCTTCGTCTTTTACCCGGACGGCGGCGTCTCCGCTGTGCAGCGCCTCCAGATGGTCACGCAGACGGGCGAAAACGTCGGCGTCTGCGCCGTCAAGGGCAATTTTGACGACGCCCAGACCGGCGTCAAGCGCATCTTCGGCGACCGGGAGTTTGCCGAAAAGCTCAGCGAACGCGGCTGGTTCCTCTCCTCCGCCAACTCGATCAACTGGGGGCGCCTGCTGCCCCAGATCGCTTACTATTTCTCCGCTTACTGCGACTATGTAAACGCCGGACGCATTGCAATGGGGGAGGAGATCCATTTCTGCGTCCCGACCGGCAACTTCGGCAATATTCTGGCGGGCTGGTTCGCCAAGCAGATGGGTCTGCCCGTCCGCCGCTTCCTCTGCGCGAGCAACGCGAACAATGTCCTGACCGACTTTTTCGCGACCGGCGTTTATGACCGGAAGCGCGCGTTCCATAACACCATCTCGCCGTCCATGGACATCCTCGTCTCCAGCAACCTCGAGCGCCTGCTCTATATGCTCTGCGGCGACGAAAAAACAGCGGGCTTCATGGCGGAGCTGAACGAAACCGGCAGCTACGACGTCGGCGCGGAGACGCTTGCGCAGCTTCAGGTGGTGTTTTCCGCCGGATACTGCGACGATGCGCGGACGAAGGCGGCGATCGGCGCGCTCTTTGAAAAGACCGGCTACCTGATGGACACCCACACCGCCGTCGCGTGGCAGGTCCTCGCCGATTACCGCGCCGCGACCGGGGACGATACCCCCGCCGTCGTCGTCTCCACGGCGAGCCCCTTCAAGTTCGCCGCCGACGTGCTGAGCGCCCTCGGCGCGGAGTCCGGCGACCCGCTCGCCGCCCTCTCGGAAAGGAGCGGCATGCCCGTCCCGAAGCCCCTGAGCGGGCTGGACGCCCGCCCCGTCCGCTTCGGCGGCAGCGTAGAAAAGGAAGCCATGCGCGATACCGTGGAGGCGTTTCTGAAGTAAAAAAATAAGGAAAGCCCGCATCTGCGGGCTTTCCTGCGGGTTCCGTCTGACCTGCTTTACCAGCTGGCTTTCGGGGTGAAGGTGCTGCAGAAGGTCTCGTCCTTTTCGGTCGCGGTCTTGTTCTCGACCTTGATGTGGTCGGCGGTGCAGCAGCTGCACGCGGCGTCATGATACTTGCAGTTGGCGACGTTGCAGCCGACGCCCTGCACGCAGCAGGAATCCTTGTTCTCGTGAGTCATAGCAGTTTTTCCTCCGAACAGTTCGTTTTCCGGCGCTCAGGCGCCGGTACCGTTATTCTTGACAGAAAGTCCGAGGTTTATTCCGATGTCTCTTTATGTGATCGGCGACACGCACCTGTCGCTCGGCGGCAGCAAGCCGATGGACGTGTTCGGCGGTCGCTGGGAAAACTATGTGGAAAAGATCCGGCTCGGCTTCTCGGCGCTGCATGACGACGATGTCTGCGTGCTCTGCGGCGATCTCGCGTGGGGCATGACGATGGAGCAGGCGCTGCCGGACTTTCAGTTTATCGAGGCTTTGCCCGGGAAAAAGATCCTGCTCAAGGGCAACCACGACTTCTGGTGGAGCACGGCGAAAAAAGCTTACGATTTTTTCGAGGCGCATGACATGCACACCATGGATATTCTGAACAATAACTGCTATTTTTATGGCGACTATGCCATCTGCGGCACGCGCGGCTGGTTTTACGAGGAGGCCAAGGGTGAGGCGCATGACCGCAAGATCATGCTGCGCGAGGTCGGCCGGCTCGAGGCGTCGCTCAAGGCGGCGGGGGACAAGACCAAGCTTATCTTTCTGCACTACCCGCCGAAGTATCAGGGCTATGAGTGCCCGGAGATCCTGGCGCTGCTCGATGCCTACCATGTGCCGCTGTGCTGTTACGGGCATATCCACAGCCGCGGCTGCCGCAGCGCCTTTCAGGGGATGTATCATGATACGGAGTTTCGGCTGCTGTCGGCGGACTACATTTCCTTTTGTCCGCGCAGGATTCTCCCGTGAAACAGGTGTTGATTTTGAGATGCGAATCTGTTATAGTATTTAGGCATGTTCTTTCATACCAATTTTTATGTACACAAGATACCCGGCGATAAATGATTATGGCGACCTTTGAGGTGAAGGTCCCGGCCGACGTGTTTGATAACGCGGTCAACGAAGTATATAAAAAGAACAAGAGCCAGCTCTATGTGGCCGGCTTCCGCAAGGGCAAGGCGCCGCGCGCCGTCATCGAGGGCATGTACGGCAAGGACGTGTTCTATCCCGAAGCCATCGAGACGCTGGCGCAGGAGGCTTTTGAGGCCGGCCGTGCCGAG
>CALJDB010000302.1 GCA_938023775.1 uncultured Clostridia bacterium | reverse complement strand
GCGCGGGCAAGACCTACCGCGACGCCATCGGCAGCCGCTGGCACATGGCGGACGCCATGCCGGACGCGGCGGCGGATATGATCGTGATGGACGCGGAGAAGGATGCGGAGAAGATCGCGGAGGCGGTCGATTTTGTGTTCTGCGCGGTCAACATGAAAAAAGACGAAATTAAGGCGCTCGAAGAGCGCTACGCAAAGCTGGAATGCCCGGTCGTATCCAACAACTCCGCGCACCGCTGGACGCCCGACGTGCCCATGATAATGCCCGAGATAAACGCCTCACACGCCGAGGTCATTGCGCATCAGCGCGCGCGGCTCGGCACGCGCCGCGGATTTATTGCGGTAAAGCCAAACTGCTCGATCCAGTCGTATGTTCCGATGCTTTCGCCGTTGCGCGAATTCGGGATAAAAGCCGTTGTCGCAACGACCTATCAGGCGATCTCCGGCGCGGGCAAGACCTTCCGCGAATGGCCCGAGATGACCGACAATGTTATCCCCTACATAGGCGGCGAGGAAGAAAAGAGCGAGCGCGAGCCGCTTCGCATATGGGGTAGCATAAAGGACGGCGTGATAGTTCCCGCCGAAGCGCCGCTCATCACCACGCAGTGCATACGCGTTCCCGTGACCGACGGTCACACCGCCGCCGTATTCGTGAGCTTTGAGCATATCCCCACAAAAGAAGAGATACTCGACCGCTGGGCTGCATACCGCGGACTGCCGCAGGAGCTTGAACTGCCGAGCGCGCCGAGGCAGTTCATCACATACTTTGAGGAAGACGACCGCCCGCAGGCGGCGCGCGACCGCATGCTTTACGGCGGCATGGGCGTGTCCGCCGGCAGGCTCCGCCCCGACACACTGTTTGACTGGAAGTTTGTCGGTCTTTCGCACAACACACTGCGCGGCGCGGCGGGCGGCGCGACCGCCGCCGTACAGGACGGCGAGATCTACATGGAGTCGGCGGAATGCCCCGATCAGATCTGCGTGGAGCACGGGCCGCTCCGCCCCGGCGGGACGCCGATCGTCTGCCTGCCGAATCGCCTGAGCATCCAGTGGATCGAGCGGGACGCGGCAGTGGACGCCGTATCCGGCGGGAGGTAGCGCCATGCGGAACGATGTCAGAAAGCTGACGCTCTGCGCGGTGCTGACCGCGGCGGCGGGCGTCGGGCTGAACATCAGCGCGGAGAGCCGCCGGCGCGACCAGAATCTCCAGAACGTCGCCGAGTCCATCGCCCATTCCCAGCTCCTGATCGGGGTGGACGCGGACGGCGCGCAACTTATGGAATATGTGGATTCGCTCCAGTCGGCGCTCACGAGCGTGGACGTCATCTCCGTCGTCGGCGCGGACGGCGTGCGCCGCTTCCACACGAACCACGAGCTCATCGGCACGGTCTATGACGGCGCACAGCCCGATTTTTCCGCCTCCGACGGCGTTTACGCGGAAAACAGCGTCGGTCCCTCCGGCGCCCAGCGGCGCGTTTATGCCGCCGTCTACGGTCCGGACGGCAGCTACCGCGGCTTTGTCATGGCGCTGATGCTGCGGGAGAACATCCGGCAGGAGACGGTTCACACCCTGCTCATTTACGGCGCGATCGCCCTTGGCGTCATCGTGCTCGCGCTCGGCTTTTCCACGCAGCTGAGCCGCCGCATCAAGGCGGACCTGCTCGGCTTTGAGCCGGACGCCTTTTCCGCCATGTACCGCATCCGCAACAGCATTTTGGGCGCGGTGGACGAGGGCATCCTCGCCGCGGACCGCAGCGGCACGGTGCAGTTCACGAACGACGCGGCGGAAAAGCTGCTCGGCGCGGAGGAAAGTCCCGTCGGCAAGACGCTCGGCGAGCTCGGCTGCGGCGCGCTGCTTTCCGCGGCGCTCGAACGCGGGGAGAAGACCACCGGCGCGCAGGCGGGCTTTCTCCGCGGCGCGGAGGTCGTCTATGACGCCGCGCCCATCCGCGAAGGCGGCGAGATCACCGGCGCCGTCGCGATACTGCGCGACCGCACGGAATATACCCAGCTGATGGAGGACCTCGCCGGAACGCGCTATCTTGTCGACTCCATGCGCGCGAACAACCACGAGTTCACGAACAAGCTCCACGTCATCCTCGGACTCATCCAGATGGGCATGTATGAGCAGGCGACGGCGTATATCGAGAACATCTCCATCGTTCAGCGCGAGCAGATCACGGAGATCAAGACGAAGATCGAGGACTCCTCGCTCGCGGCGCTGCTCATCGGAAAGATCGCCCGCGCCGCGGAGGTGAACGTCAAGCTCTCGCTGCGAGAGGGCAGCCGCTACTGCACCGCGGACCTCGCGCTGCCGAGCGGCGCGCTCGTGACGATCCTCGGCAATCTCATCGACAACGCCCTCGACGCGATGAACGGCATGGCGGCGGATTACGCCGTGCAGCGCACGCTTGTCGTCGGCATTTATTCCAAGCCCGGCGCGGTGCTGCTGAGCGTGGAGGACAACGGTCCCGGCATTGCGGAGGAGATTCAGGAGAAGGTGTTTGAAAAGGGCTTTTCCACCAAGGGCACGGGCCGCGGCACGGGGCTTTTTGAGGTGAAGAAGCTGACGGAGAGCCTCGGCGGAAAAATCCTGCTGGAGTCCCACCCCGGCGAGGGCACGGCGTTCACCGTGACCTTCCGCCGCGCGGAGGAGAAAGGAGAGACGGAATGAAGGACGTGTATCAGGTGCTGATCGTGGAGGACGACCCGATGGTCGCCATGATCAACGAGCAGTACTTAAAGCGCAGCCGCCGCTTCGCCGTGGCGGGCAAATGCGGCGACGGGCGCAGCGCGCTGGCGTTTTTGGAAAAAACGCCGGTGGACCTTGTGATCATGGACGTTTTCATGCCCCAGCTTGGCGGCATCGAGACGCTTCAGGCGATCCGCGAGCACGGCTACCCCGTGGACGTCATCATGGTGACGGCGGCGAACGACCGCGCCACGCTTGAAGACGCATTGCGGCTCGGTGCAGTAGACTACTTAGTGAAACCCTTCGCGCTCGACCGGTTTCAGACCGCGCTCGATAAATTCGTCGCCCACGCCGAGGCGCTCAAGAATGTCGACGTGCTGAGCCAGCAGAACATCGACTATATCATCGCGAACGCCCGCAAGAGCGCCGAGGCTGCGGAGGCGCAGCACCCGAAGGGCATTCAGGAGAAAACGCTCACGCTCATCATGGACTATATGAAGGGCACTGGCGGCAGACGGCTGACCGGCGATGCCATCGCCGAGGCGGTCGGGCTCTCCGCCGTCACGGTGCGGCGCTATATGAACTATCTCGCCGAGACCGGCGAGGTCGCCGCCGACATGGACTATGAGACCGGCGGCAGACCCAGCATGCTCTACTGGCTCGCGGAAAAGTAAAACAGACTTTACAAGCAGGAAAACGCGGCGTATAATCGGCATATCGGATCTTTTCAAGGAGGAAAACACGGATGAAAATAAAGGAAAGCAGCTATCTACGGCGGCAGAAGCCGCTGCTGCGCGCGCTCGTGGAGCGGCTGGAGAAAAAATACCGCTACTGCTCCGTCCTCGGCGCGGACTGCCATGCCAAGCGCTATAGCGTGAACGCGAGCGGCGTCTCCGCGGCGACGGACGATCTGTTCACCCAGCGCGGCTTCGTCGTGCGCGTGGTGGACGAGCGCGGCTATGCGGAGTATTCGTTCAACCATTTAAGCGAGGCGGAGCTGTCCGCCGTGGAGGCGAAGCTGGAGGCGACGCTCGATGCGCTCGCCGCCGCGCTGCCCGCCGGCAGCAGCTATATGGAGCGCCCGCTCCCGCCGGATGAGCCGCTGACGTTTCAGGGCGCGACGGAGTGCGCCGTCCACCCGGAGGCGCTCGGCGACGCGGAGATTCTGGAACGCCTGACCGCCATCCGCAAGACGGGGCTCGCCGTTGACGAGAAGGTCATCGACTGCGGCGCGTTCGTGAACTATCAGGAGATCCACAAGCTCTTCCTGTCCCCGAACCGCGATCTGGAGCAGGATCTGCTCTGGACCTGCGGCGGCTTTATGGCGATGAGCCGGCGCGGACAGGAGCTCCAGACCAGCTACCGCGGCTTCTCCGGTCTCGCGGGCGCGGAGGTGCTCGACGAGATGGCGGAGGGTGTTGCGGACGTGGCGCGCGTCGCCGTGGAGCTGCTCGACAGCAGCCCTATCACGCCGGGCGAGTATGACTGCATCTGCGACCCGTCCGTGACGGGCATGATCGTCCACGAAGCCTTCGGCCACGGCGTGGAGATGGATATGTTCGTCAAAGACCGCGCGCTCGCGAAGAGCTTCGTCGGCGAATACGTCGCCTCCCCGCTCGTCACGATGCACGACGGCGCAGCCGTGGCGCAGGACGCGGGCAGCTATTTCTTCGACGACGACGGCGTGATGGCGCACGACACGGTCGTGATCGACAAGGGCGTTCTCAAGGCGGGCATCAGCGACCTGCTGAGCGCCCAGTCCCTCGGCACGGAGCCGACCGGCAACGGCAGACGCGAGAGCTATGCCCGCAAAGCATACACCCGCATGACGAACACCTATTTCGAGGGCGGCACGGACTCGCTGGAGGACATGATCGCCTCCGTGAAATACGGCTTCCTGCTTCAGGAGCCCTCCAGCGGCATGGAGGACCCGAAAAACTGGGGCATCCAGTGCATGGTGAGCATCGCGCGCGAGATCCGCGACGGCAAGCTCACGGGCAAGATCTTCTCGCCCATCGTGCTGACCGGCTATGTGCCCGATCTGCTGAAGTCCATCACGATGATGAGCCCCGACGTGAAGCTCGAAGGCGGCGGCATGTGCGGCAAGGGCTACAAGGAGTGGGTCAAGGTCTCGGACGGCGGCCCTTACATCAAGGCGCGCATCCGGCTCGGTTAAGGAGGGAACACCAATGCTGAACAAAATTCTGACCGCGCTGCATGACGCCGGCGTGGAAAACTATCTCATCGAGCAGCTGACGACGGAGACCGTGGAGCTTTTTTTCATCAAAAAGAAGCTCGACATGCGCCGTGCGAAGGACGAAATGCTCGCCACCGTGACGGTCTACCGCGATTTCGAGTCCGACGGCGCGGCGATGCGCGGCGCGTCCGACGCGCTCATCTCCCCGGACATGGACGAGACCGAGATCGCCCTCGCTCTGCGGGACGCTTACGCCGCGGCGGGACATGTGAAAAACCCGGCGTTTCAGCTCTATGAGGGCAGGACTGAGCCGGAGCAGGTCATCCCCTCCGCGCTCGCGGCGCACTCCCTCGCGGAGGACGCCGCGGCGATGGCGGAGGCGCTTTTCCGCCCCGATACGCGCCCGGACGCCTTCCTGAACAGCGCGGAGATCTTCGCCGAGCGCCGGCAGGTGCGCATCGTGTCCTCTGCGGGCACGGACGTCGGCTATGTCAAGCACCGCTGCCAGGGTGAGTTCGTCGTGCAGTGCCTCCAGCCGAAGGACGTGGAGCAGTATTTCCATTTTGACTACGACGATCTGGACACCGCCGCGCTGGAGCAGAAGGCAGCAGCCGCGCTGAACACCGTCTGCGACCGCGCAAAGGCGGAGAAGAGTCCCGCCGGCGGCGAGTACGACATCGTGCTCTCCGGCGAGAACGTCAAGACCGTGCTGGAGTTTTATCTCCGCCGCGCGAACGCCTCGATGGTTTACGCCAAGTATTCCGATTACGCCCCCGGCGCCGCCGTGCAGGGCGAGAAGGTCCACGGCGAAAAGCTGAACATCACGGCAGAGCCCGACGCGCCTTACTCCGCGGAGGGTATCCCGATGGCGGAGCGGTCCTTCATTACGGACGGCAAGCTGCAATTCCTCCACGGCGCGACGCGCTTTTGCCGCTATCTTGGCATCGAGCCGACCGGCAATTACCGCCGCTTCCGCGTGGAAAACGGCGCCGTGCCGTTCGACGAGTTAAAGCGCGGCTGCCTCTATCCCGTGAGCTTCTCCGACTTCCAGATGGACGCCAGCACCGGACGCTTCGGCGGCGAGATCCGCCTTGCCTATCTCTTCACGGACACCGGCGTGGAGATCCTCACCGGCGGCTCCATCAACGGCAGCCTGCTCGAAAAGCAGGATGACCTCACCTTCTCCGCCGAGCGCTACACCGAGGCGGGCTACGAAGGTCCGTTTGCGGTAAAATTCAAAGCGGTCGCCGTCGCCGGCTGCT
>CALJDB010000301.1 GCA_938023775.1 uncultured Clostridia bacterium | reverse complement strand
AATTTTGGTTGCATCGGTTGCTGCAATTTTCGGGCGGTATTGGGGGTGTAGGGTTGTGAGGTGATTTTGGTTTGGATGGGGGAATTTCTCGGGAGGAGATCCTGAAGGAGCTTGCGGAGCTGGCGTTCGGGCGCTGCAACGATGCGGCGCGGCTTGCGCTGATGGGGAAGGACGCGCTGAAGAAGATCGGGCGGCTGGACCTTCGCGGCGTGACAGCGCTGCATGTGAACGAAAAGGGCGGCTTTGACTTAAAGCTGCTCGACCGGACGAAGGCGATCGAGCTTCTGCTTGCGGCGCTGCGCGAGAGCGAGGGAGAGGGCGCCGCAGCGGAGAAGGCGGAGCCGGGCGCGGCGCTTGCCGCGGCGATCGAGCGCGCGGCGGAGCGGCTCGGCGGGGCGGAGGAGGACGGGAGGGCGTGACGTTTCACGACTTTTCGGAGAAGCAGCTCGCGGCGATGCTCTGGTGGAGCGGGGGCTCGCCCTATCGCGAGCGGGAGGCGGTCATCTGCGACGGGGCGGTGCGCAGCGGGAAGACGGTCTGCATGGGGCTGGGGTTTTTCCTATGGGCGATGACGCGCTTTTCCGGCGAGCGCTTCGCGCTCTGCGGGCGGTCGCTCCAGTCGCTGCGGCGGAACGTTGCGGAGGTGCTGATCCCCGTGCTTGCGGAGGCGGGGATGACGGTGAGCGAGCGGGTGAGCGCGGCGGAGCTGCGCGTCAGCTGGCGCGGGCACAGCAACCGCTTTTCGCTGTTCGGCGGATCGGACGGGCGCGCGGCGGGGGCGATCCAGGGGCTGACGCTCGCGGGGGTGCTCTTCGACGAGGCGGCGCTTCTGCCGCGGGAATTTGTGGAGCAGGCCTGCGCGCGCTGCTCGGTCGCGGGGAGCCGGTTCTGGTTCAACTGCAATCCGGAGGGTCCGCAGCACTGGTTTTACCGCGAGTGGATCTTGCGCGCGGAGGAGCGGCGGGCGCTTTATCTGCACTTTCGGATGGAGGACAATCCGGGGCTGGACGCGGACATTGCGGCGCGGTATCGGCGGATGTTTTCGGGCGTGTTTTTCCGGCGCTTTATCCTCGGCGAGTGGGTCGCGGCGCAGGGGCTGGTGTATGACTTTTTTGACGGCAGCTTCGTTGCGGATGCGCCGCCGAAGGAGGAGATCGGGCGCTGGGCGGTTTCCTGCGACTATGGGACGGCGAATCCGGCTTCATTCGGGCTCTGGGGCGAGCGGGGCGGCGTGTGGTACCGGGTGCGGGAGTATTATTTCGACTCCCGGCGCGAAGGGCGGCAGAAGACGGACGCGGAGTATGCCGCCGATCTCGCGGAGCTCGTGGGGGAGCGGAAGGTCTTCTGCGTTGTGGTGGACCCCAGCGCGGCGAGCTTTATCGAGCTGCTGCGGCGCGATGGGTGGCCGGTGGTGAAGGCGAAAAACGACGTTTTAGACGGCATCCGGCAGACGGCGGCGGCGCTCAAGGAGCGGCGGGTCTGCATCTGCTCCGGCTGCACGGACACGCTGCGGGAGATGGGGCTTTACTGCTGGGCCGGGGACGGCACGGAGCAGGTGCGCAAGGAGAATGACCATGCGATGGACGATTTGCGGTATTTTGTTTCGACGGTTGCGGAGCGGCAGGGCGGGGACTTTGCCGCGGCTGCGATCCGACGATGAGACTACTTTTGAAACGGAGGAAAAGGAATGGGCTTGAGAAAAAGCAGGGCGGGCACAGCCGCCGCCGGCGTTCAGGTGCGGCGCGGCGGGGCGCATCCCTTCGGGGTGCTCGACGGCTATGTTCCGCTCGGCGGCGGGAATGCGCGCTGCTATCACGCGATCCGCGAGGCGCTGCCGCTCGTGGATGCGGCGGTGGCGAAGCTGGTGCGGCTTACGGGCGGGTTTTCCGCGGCGTGCCCGCGCAATGGAGCGGCGGAGCGCGGGCTGCGGCAGTTTGTCGAGACGGTGAACGTCGGGCGCGGGCAGCGAGGCTTGCAGGCGTTTCTGGACCGGTATCTGGACAGTCTGCTGACGAACGGGCAGGCGGTCGGCGAGATCGTGACGCGCGGCGACAGGGACATTGCGGCGGTGCTCTGCGGCAATGTTGCCGACGTTCGGGTGCGCGAGGGGGCTTCGCCGCTGGAGTTTCAGCTTTGCAGCGCGGAGGGGGCGGAGGCGGCGCCGTTTCCGCGGCAGGAGCTGCTGCTCTTTACGCCGTTTATGCCGGAGGCGGAGAACCCCTACGGCGTTTCGCTGCTGCGGAGCATGCCCTATCTCGCGAAGGTGCTGCTCACGATCTATGAGAGCATGGAGAGCAATTTTGAGCGCAGCGGAAATCAGCGCTATGCGCTGACCTATCATCCGGGCGGCGATGTGCTTGACCGCGCGAGCGCGGCGGAGCGGGTGCAGAAGATCGCGAGCGAGTGGAGCGCGGCGATGCAGAGCACGCGCGGCGGTCAGGTGAAGGATTTTGTGGCGCTCGGCGATCTGGACATCAAGACCATCGGCGCGGACGGGGGATTTCCGGACACGGAGACGGCGGTGAGGCTGCTGCTGGAGCAGCTCGTCAGCCGGACGGGGCTGCCGCCGTTTCTGCTGGGGCTGAGCTGGAGCTCGACGGAGCGCATGAGCGCGCAGCAGGCGGACGTTATGACGAGCGAGATCTGGGGCATCCGGCGCTCGCTGACGCCGGTGCTGGAGCGGGTCTGCGGGCTATGGATGGCGATGCATGGCTATGCGGAGGATTTCGAGATCGTTTGGAACGACGTTAACTTGCAGGACGAGCTGGACGAGGCGAAGGCGCGCTGGTATGACGCGCAGACAGAGCAGCTTGGAAAAAGCGGGGAGGAGAAGAAGGCATGATGATCTTAAAGGCAGGCCGCGCACAGACCGGGGGCGCGGCGGACGAGGCGGCGATGGCGGAGATCCGGCGCTTTGCGCGCGGGGAGCTCGATGCGGCGGACGTTTATACGTTTCCGCTCATCCTCTGCGACAACGAGGTGGACCGCGAGGGCGAGAGCTTTGACCGCGGGACGCTTGGCGAGCTCGCGGAAATGTTCGTTGGAAAAACCGGTATCTGCGACCATGACTGGCGCAGCGGCAATCAGGTGGCGCGCATTTTTCGCACGGAGGTCATTTCCGAGCCGGGGCGAAAGACCGCGGCGGGCGAGGACTATTTCGCGCTGAAGGCTTGGGCGTATATGCTGCGCAGCGAGGCGAACGCCGCGCTCATTGCGGACATCGAGGCGGGGATCAAGAAGGAGGTCAGCGTCGGCTGCGCGGTGCGCGAGAGCGTTTGCAGCATCTGCGGCGCGCCGGCGGGCAGCGGCTGCGGGCACACGGTGGGCGAGCGCTACGGCGGGAAGCTCTGCTATGTGCGGCTTTGCGGTGCGGCGGACGCTTATGAGTGGAGCTTTGTGGCGGTGCCGGCGCAGCGCGGTGCGGGCGTTACCAAGGCGCTCGGCGGCGGGCAGGGGCTCGCGGGCTTTATCGAGGGCGAGGGACGCTGCTTTTCCGCGGAGTTCGGCGCTTTGCAGAAGGAGGCTGCGCTCGGCCGCCGCTATCTCGGCGAGCTGCGCGCGGAGGTGAAGCGTCTTGCGCTCATCTGCGGGCGCGATCTGCACGATGCGCTCGCGCCGGGGCTGGAGGCGATGGACGCCGAGGCGCTCGGCGCGATGAAGGCGGCGCTTTCCCTGCGCGCGGCGGAGCGCGTTTCGCCGATGGTGCAGCTGCCGGGGGTGCGCGAGGTCGTGCGGTTTGACGGGGATGCGTATTTGGTGTGAGGCTTAAGTAGATGGGGTCCTTCGGGGCTGCATTATATAACATTTTGGAAGGAGACGGAGAAAAATGAAGGTTTGTTTTGATGGGATCGGCGGCGATCTGGTCACGTTTTGCAGCGATGGGGCTGTGAAGGGGCAGGTCGTTAAGGTCACGGCGGCGGGCACGGTGGGTGCTTGCGCGGCGGGGAACACCGTGGACGGCGTTGCGGTGATCGTAGACGGCGGCTATGCCGGTGTGCGTCTGCGCGGCTTTGCGACCGTGGCTTGCAGCGACGAGACGCTGCCGGCAGTGGGACATGCCGTGCTCGCCGCGGACGGCGACGGCGGCGTTAAGGTCGTTACGAGCGGCGGCAGGGACTATCTTGTCGCGGACCGCGACACCGCTGCCGGAACGCTCACGATTCTGCTTTGATCGAAAGGAGAGGGAGGAACAGATATGACTTACAAATTCAACGACATCAAGCTGGACAAGGGTATGTATGCCGCCTCCGGCAAGAGCTTTACGCAGGTTCTGGAGGAGCTGGACCCCAGCGAGGACTATCAGGGCACGCCCTATGAGGGCCTCGACGCCTTTCAGCGCCAGCTCAAGCGCTTCGACATCCGCGTGCGCGGCGCGGGCAGCGACGCGGTGGAGAAGTTTTTCAACACGGTCGATTCCGCCGTGCTGTTTCCGGAGTATGTTTCCCGCAGCGTGAAAGCCGGTATGGAGGAGGGCGACATTCTCAGCTCCATCACGGCGACAGTCACGCACTTTGAGGGAATGGACTACCGCAGCATCTATTCCAGTCCGAGCGAGGACGACAAGCGCCTGAAGCATGTTGCCGAGGGCGCCGCCATTCCGACGACCGAGGTGCGCGCGAGCAGCAATCTTGTGAAGCTCAATAAGCGCGGCCGCATGCTCGTGGCTTCTTATGAGGCCATCCGCTTCCAGCGACTCGACCTTTTCTCTGTGATGCTGCGTCAGATCGGCAGGGAGATCATGCGCATGCATCTGGAGGACGCCATCGAGGTGCTGGAAAAGGGCGACGGCAACAGCAACGCTGCGGCGGTGTTCTCCGTCGGCGACGGCACGATCGGCGGCGAGAGCGGCAAGCTCAGCTACGGCGAGCTGGTGGCCTTCTGGAACCAGTTTGACCCGTACACGATGAACACGCTGCTCGTTTCTCCGGATGTGATGGTCAAGCTGCTGAAATGCAGCGAGTTCCAGAATCCGCTTGCGGGTCTCAATTTTCAGGGCAGCGGCGAGCCGGGCAGCCCGCTCGGCGCGAAGCTCATCCGCACCGCGGCGCTCGGCAGCGGAAAGATCATCGGTCTCGACCGCGGCTATGCGCTGGAGATGGTCAGCGCCGGGGACGTCAGCGTGGAGTATGACCGTCTGATCGACCGCCAGCTCGAACGCGCGGCGATCACGAGCATTTCCGGCTTTGCGAAGCTTTATGCCGAGGCGAGCAAGGTTCTGAAGGTCTGATTTTTTTCAAAGGCGAAGCGTGCGCCCCGGCGGGGAACCGGGGCGCGGGAAAGGGGAGAGAGGATGGACGGTAAGGAAAACGGCGCGGTGATCTCGCTCGCGGCGAAGATGGCCGGGACCGCGGAGGACGACGCGGTGCTTGCCGCGATGTGCGATGCGGCGGCGGAGGAGCTTGTCTCGCGGCTGCGCGCCGGGGTGAGCCGCGAGGCGCTGGGCGCGGTGTTCGACACGGCGGCGGGCGTTCTGGCGCTCTCAATGTATTGCGCGGTGGGCGAGACGGAGCGCATCCGGAGCTATCGCGCGGGGAATGTTTCCGCAGAGCTGAGCGGCGGCGAGCCCGATCCGGAGGCGCTGCGCGCGGCGGCGGAGCGGATGCTCTCCGGCGCGCTCGCCGACCGCGGCTTTGACGTGATGGGGGTGCGCGGATGAGGACGGTGTTTTCCTCGCCCTTTGCGCGCGATGTTACGGTCGTGTATGGCGGGAAGCGCATTTCGGCGCGGGCGTTTTTGCAGCCGCTGGCGCTGAGCGAGCCGGTCGAGCCGGAGATCACCCCGGCGGGGGTGGTCGACACGCGGCGCTATCTTGCGATCGTCGAGCCGGTCGCGCTGGGGCGCGGGGCGGAGATTCAGACGGCGGGCGCGGTTTACCGCGTTCTGCGCTGCAATGACTTTGGCGGGCATGTGGAGTGCGTGCTCGCGACGGAAGCGGGGGACGGCGATGCTTGAGAAGCTGGCGGAGAGCACAGCGGAGCTGCTGCGCGCGGCGGGGCTTCCTGCTTATCGGGCGTTTCCGCGCGAGGCGGTTGAGCGCGGCGGGGCGTTTATCGCGGTCGGCATTCGCCGCGCGAGCGGGCGCGGCGCGGGCTTTGCGCGCTATCTCGGCGTGGAGCCGGACGCGGAGCGCGGCGGGCGTGAGGTGTATGGGCTGCGCTGCGATGTGGAGCTCGCGCTGGACATCTATGCGCCGATGAGCGCCGAAAACGGCGCGGCGGAGTGTGGGCAGCTGTTTGACGCCGCGGCTGCGGCGCTCGGTGCGGCGGAGGGGCTTTCCGTGCGCGAGCTGCGCTGCGGCGAGGCGGCGCCGGATGCGCGGCTTGGAATGTTCGTGCTGCGCGGGGCTGCGGACTGCGCCGCGCTGCTGGTTGACGAGAGCGGCGACGGCGACGGGAAGACGTTTACGGATTTTGTTCTGAAGGGGGAACTGAAACGATGAGCAACTATGAAAGACCGGGCGTTTATACCTCGTATGAGGCGTCCGGCGGGCTGCGCGGCGGCAGCGGCGGCGGTGCGGTCGGTCTTGCCGCGGCTGCGTCGAGCGGCAAGGCGGGCGAGGTGAAGCTTCTGACGAGCTATGCCGAGGCGGTCAGCGCCTTCGGCGGCGGCAATATGGTGGCGCTCGTGAAGCTGCTGCTTGAAAACGGCGCGCCGGAGGTGTATGCCTGCGCGGTGGCGGGCAGCGACTATGATACGGCGTTTTCCGCGCTGATGGGCGCGGCGGCGGTGCGCTATATGGTCTGCGACAGCCGCAGCGCGGCGGTGCATGCCAAGCTCTCGGCGGCGATCGCCGGGGCGGATGAGCAGAGCAAGTATCGTATCGGCATTGTCGAGAGCGGCGAGACGGCGCGCGACAAGCTCGTCAGCGCCGCGGCGGCGCTGAACAGCGAGCGTATGGTGCTGGTCAGCCATCACGAGACAGACGGCGTTCCGGGTGCGGTGGCGGCGGCGGTCTGCGGTGCGGTCGCGGGCGAGAGCGACCCGGCGGTGCCGCTTGGCGGCGCGGCGCTCAGCGGGCTCGGCGAGATCGGCGGGAATTTTTCCGACAGCGATTTGGAGCTGCTGCTGCGCGGCGGCGTTACGGCGCTGGAGACGGTGGGCGGCGCGGTCAGCGTTGTACGCGGCGTGACGACGCGGACGAAGACGGCGGGCGCTGCCGACGACACCTGGCATGATCTCGGCACGATTCTGATCGTGGACGAGGTGATCCCCGGCATCCGCGACGCGCTGCGCGCCGGGTTTGCGCGCGCGAAGAACACGGCGCAGACGCGCGGCGCGATCCGCACGCGCGTGGTCATCGAGCTGGAGAGCTATCAGCAGCGCGAGATTATCGACGGCTACAGCGACGTTCGCGCCGAAGCCGACGAGAGCGACGGCAGCATCTGCGCCGTGAGTTTCTGCTTCGGCGTGGCGCACGGGCTCAGCCGCGTGGAGCTGAAGGCGAATATCACAATATAAAAAATTCGATCAAGAGGCGGAGCCTCTCGATCGAGGGGGATGCGCTCTGCTGCAGCGCACTCGCCTTTGGCGAGCATGTTTGCGACGCGCCGAAGGCGCTAGTCCTTTAGGGCAGAGCGAGCGGTGTTTTTCGGCAGGCACGTGTCCTGCCGAAAAACGGATTGGAATTTTTTCGCGGCGTGCGCGCCGCGAACTCTGCGAGGCTTTTTTTGTGG
>CALJDB010000300.1 GCA_938023775.1 uncultured Clostridia bacterium | reverse complement strand
GGAAAGAAAACGCTGAATCTTTCTTGCTCTTCGCACTGTCAACTTGTCTTCATCACTCAGTTCGTCCATGCCGAGAATAGCAATAATGTCCTGAAGTTCTTTATAGTGTTCAAGAATCTCCTGAACACGGCAGGCAACGCGATAGTGTTCCTCACCGACGATTTCGGGTTCGAGCATGCGCGACGAGGATTCCAGCGGCGCGACGGCAGGGTAGATGCCGAGCTCGACGATGCTGCGCGAAAGGACGGTCGTGGCGTCCAGATGGGAGAACGCGGTCGCCGGGGCGGGGTCGGTAAGGTCGTCCGCGGGGACGTAGATCGCCTGCACCGAGGTGATCGAGCCGTTCTTCGTGGAAACGATGCGCTCCTGCAGCATGCCCATTTCAGAGGCCAGCGTCGGCTGATAACCGACGGCGGAGGGCATACGCCCGAGCAGCGCGGAGACCTCGCTGCCCGCCTGCGTGAAGCGGAAGATGTTATCGATGAAGAGCAGCACGTCCTTGTGGGAGTGCTCGCGGAAGTATTCGGCGATCGTGAGCCCGGCGAGCGGAACGCGCAGACGCGCGCCCGCGGTCTCGTTCATCTGGCCGAAGACGAGCGCAGTCTTGTCGATAACGCCGGACTCCTTCATTTCGTTCCAGAGGTCGTTGCCCTCGCGGGAGCGCTCGCCGACACCGGCAAACACGGAGTACCCGTTGTGCTCAAAGGCGATGTTTCGGATCAGCTCTTCGATGAGGACGGTCTTGCCGACGCCGGCGCCGCCGAAAAGACCGATCTTGCCGCCCTTGGCATATGGCGTCATCAAATCGATGACCTTGATGCCGGTTTCCAGCACCTCCCCGGCGGGGACAACGTCGACAAAGTCCGGCGCGCGGTGGTGGATCGGCCAGCGGTCGGCGGCGGGGATCGGACCGGCGCGGTCGATCGGCTCGCCGGTGACGTTGATCATGCGGCCAAGCATTCCCTCGCTCGCCGGAACGGAGATCGGCGCGCCGGTATCCACGGCTTCCATGCCGCGGGACATGCCGTCCGTCGGGCGCATGGAGATGCAGCGCACCTCGCCGTTTCCGAGCTGCTGCAGGCATTCAAGCACATGAACGCTGCCGTTGATGGTGACCTCGACGGCGTGGAAAATATCCGGG
>CALJDB010000299.1 GCA_938023775.1 uncultured Clostridia bacterium | reverse complement strand
TTATAATTTATCCGCAGAAACTGAATATTTTTCGATTCTCCTCCATTTTTCCCGGTGGACAATCTCCGCGCGGCGGGGTATAATGGGCGGAGAATGACAAGGCTCGGAGGACTTTTTTTGACATGGAATGCAGAATGACCAAGGATATGATGATCCTGCCCGGCTGCTGCGACAGCTCCGCGCGCCTCGGCGTGGCGGACACGTTCGGGCTTTTTATGGACCTCGCCGCGGAGCACGCGGTCGCCATCGGCAACGGTCCGGTGGATATGCAAAAGCGCGGGCTCTTCTGGCTGACGGTCAAGACCCGCATCCGCTTTTTCCGCCGCCCCGGCATCACGGAGATCGTGACCGCCTCCACCTGGCCGGAGAGCGTCGGCAAAAAGCGCGGCAACCGCAGCTATACGCTCAGCAAAAACGGCGAGGTGCTCGTCGCGGGCAAGAGCGAGTGGGCGATTCTGGAGCTGGACGGCGGCGGGCTGCACGACGTGATGGACGTTTACGCGCCGGACACGGTGTTCCCGGACGAATCCGCCGTACCGGGGCTTTTCACCCGCGTCCACGACAACTTCACGGACGAGCCCTTCGCGCACTACACCGTCCACTCCACGGACATCGACCTCGGTGGGCACATGAATAACGCCGCCTATCCCCGCGCGCTCGCGAGCCTGTTTCCCGTCGCCAAGCAGCGGGACCTCAATATCCGCGAGGCGGAGATCCACTTCCGCACCCCCTGCTACGAGGGCGACACCCTCGCCTTCCAGAAGCGCCGCGCCGCCGACGGCGCGCTGGAGATCCGCGCCGCCCTCCCCAGCGGCAAAACCGCGCTCCTGATCCGCCTCGTGACCGAGTAAGCGTCTATAGAAAAGACCCGGGCGGCACTTCCGTGCCGCCCGGGTCTTTGACACCCCCTTGCCTCTCCCTTGCACAGGGAGGTCTTTAAATTGTGCGGCTTCGCCGCATTGATAAAAAATCCCCAACTTCCCTCTTGACAAACGCCCTTGCATGCTGTATAACCGTATTAACACAGCTAATACAGTTGCGACACTTGAGCAAGCGAGGTGAACGATGCGTGTTTGCGGTCAATTACCGGGATCCGCGGCCGATCTATGAGCAGATCAAGGATGAGCTGCGGAAAATGATCATCTCCGGCGTGATAGCGCCGGACGAGAAGCTGCCGAGCGTGCGCGAGCTGGCGCAGCAGCTCGCCATCAACCCGAACACCATCCAGCGCGCTTACCGCGAGCTGGAGCAGAGCGGCTACATTTACTCCGTGGCGGGCAAGGGCAACTTTGCCGGGACCCACAGCGAGGTGGACGCGGAGCGGCGGCGCGAGCTGCTGGGCGTTCTGGCGGAGACGGCGCGGGAGCTGCGCTTTTTAGGCGCGAGCGAGGCGGACATCGCCGCGGCGGCGAAAGCAGAAGGAGGAGAGAGATCATGATCGAAGTAAAAAACCTGACAAAGCGCTTTGACGGCTTCACGGCGCTGGACGGGCTCACGATGACCGTGCCGACCGGCTCCGTTTACGGGCTCGTCGGACCGAACGGCAGCGGCAAGAGCACCGTCATCCGCCACATTATGGGCATTTTCCGCCCGGACAGCGGCGGCGTGTTCATCGACGGCGCGCCCGTCTATGAAAACCCGACGGTCAAGTCGCGCATGGCGTATATCCCGGACGACATCTTCTATTTCGTCCAGTCGAGCGTGCGCGATATGATGCACTATTACCGCGGCATTTACCCGACCTTTGATATGGAGCGCTACGAAAAGCTCCGCGAGGTCTTCGGGCTGAACGAAAAAATGCCCATCCGCCGGATGAGCAAGGGCATGCAGAAGCAGGCGGCGTTCTGGCTCGCGATGTGTCTGCGGCCGGAGGTGCTGGTGCTCGACGAGCCGGTGGACGGGCTCGACCCCGTGATGCGGCGCCAGGTATGGAGCCTGCTGATGGCGGACGCCGCGGAGCGCGGCGTGACCGTGCTCGTCAGCAGCCACAATCTGCGCGAGCTGGAGGACGTCTGCGACCATGTGGGCATTTTAGACCACGGACGGCTGCTGCTGGAGCGCTCGCTCAGCGAGCTTCAGGAGAACATCACGAAGGTCCAGCTCGCGCTGCCGGACGAGCGGCCGCTGCCGGAGGGCCTGCAGCTCGTTCATGAGACGGTGAACGGCAGGCTGCGGACGCTGATTTTGCGCGGCGACCCGCAGGAGACGCTGGCGCAGCTTCAGGAGCTTCAGCCGCTGTTCCTCGACGCGCTGCCGCTGACGCTGGAGGAGATCTTTATTTATGAGCTGGGAGGTGCCGATTATGCGGTCAAGGATATCCTGCTTTAACAAAACCTTGTTTTTTAAGAATATCACCCGTTTCTGGCCGCTCTGGGGCGCTTATCTCGCGATCTGGTGCCTCGTGCTGCCGCTGCCGATTTTGTCCTCGCGCAGCTATTACGGCGAGTATCCGATCCGCGCGGAAAGATATGTGCTGAACACTGCGCTCTATGGCGGCATCGCGATGACGGCGGTGTTCGCCGTGCTGATGGCGATGGCGGTCTGGAGCTTCCTCTATAACGCCCGCGCCGCCCACGGCGCGGCGTGCCTCCCCGTCCGGCGCGAGGGGCTTTTCGTCTCCGCGGCGCTCGGCGGCTTCGTCCCGCTCGCGGCGGCGAACGTCGCCGTGTTCCTGCTCGCGTTCGCGGCGGAGGCGGCGGCTGGCTGCCTGAACCTCGGCGTGCTGGGCCAGTGGCTCGGCGCGGTGACGCTGATGCTCATCTTTTTCTATGGCTTCGCCTGCTTCTGCGCCCAGCTCACGGGCAGCATCGTGGTCCTGCCGCTGCTTTACGGCGTGCTGAACGTCGTCGTCTGCGGCGTTACGCAGCTGGGGCGCGCGCTGCTGTGCCTGTTCCTTTACGGCGCGGGCTCCAGCATGAGCTTTGACCTCAGCGGCTATTTCTCCCCCGTCGTCGCGATGATCGCGCGACTCGGCGCCGGCGACATCTATGTGCAGGACGCGCTGACCGGCGAGTGGATCGTCACGGGCTACGCCTTCTCCGGCTTTGGACTGCTCGCGGTCTACGCCGCCGTGGGTGTTGTCTTCGGCATCGCGGCGCTCTGCCTGATGCGCCGGCGGCGCATGGAGTCGGCGGGCGACGTCGTCGCCGTGCAGGCATTGAAGCCCATTTTCCGCTGGTGCATGGCGCTCGGCTGCGCGCTCGGCTTCACCTGCCTTATCCTCGTCATCGCCTGGGGCGGCCGCGAGATGCGCCATCAGATGACGCTGTTCATCACGGTCGTCCTGCTGCTGCTCGGCGGCGCGTTCATCGGATGGTTCGCCGCGGAGATGCTCATCCGCAAGTCCTTCCGCGTGTTCCGGCGGCACTGGGGCGGCTTCGGGCTCTGCTGTCTTGCGCTCGTGGCGCTGATGCTCTGCACGGAGCTGGACGTATTCGGCTATGAGCGCCATATCCCCGCGGCGGACAAAATCGAGGCGGTCACGATCACCGGCAGCGGCGCGGGCGTGACGCTTATCGAGCCGGAGTCCGTCGAGCTCGTCCGCGCCTTCCATCAGGGCATCATCGACCATAAGCCCCGGCAGGACCAGGGCAGCGGCACGCTCTTTTTCAACTATAACGCCCGCAATCTGACCTGGTGCAGCCTGCGCTACAGCCTCAAAAACGGCGGCACCGTCACCCGCAGCTATTCGCTGCCCTATGACCCGGCGGACGCGAGCGGCAGCGACGCCGCGGCGATGCAGGCGCTGCTGAACTGCCCGGAGGCGATCGCGAACCGCAAGCAGACCAATATCGAGATCACGGAAAAGACCCTCATTGCCGGCTCCGTCAGCGCCGTGATGAGCGCCGAGGAGTGCGCCGCCGCGGAGGGCTACGCCGACGGCGCGGAATATATCCTCTGCACGGCGTATGGCTTCACCCCCGAGGAGGCCGCCGCGCTCAGCGAGAGCGAGCGCAACCAGCGCGTGAACGGCTATGTGCTCGACTTCGCGTGGAACTCCGGCGTGTTCCTGAGCACGCTCTCCGACACCGGCGAGCCCGCCTCCTATGTGGTCGGAGACGGTGTCGACGTTGCCCCGCGGGACTATATGTTCAATCTTGCAAACGCCTATTTCTACTATAGCTTCGAGTTCTCCGCCCGTGAGCTGCTGGACCTCTACCGCACGGCGGTGGAGCCAGACATCGCCGACGGAACGCTCGGCCGCGTCTGGATCCTCGACAGCGATCCGAGCTACGACGCCGGCGTCTATCAGGCGAATATCGACCTCTCCCTCCGCGACATTCTCCCCGACGGCAAGGAGGTCTACGAGACCTTCTCCACCACCCCGACGACAGACGCCAGCCGCACCGCAGCATGGCTGGCGGAGCATGGCGTAAAGCTGCACACGATGGGGGAGCTGCGGTAAAACCGAACGAAAAGGAAGAGAGACCGCAAGGCGGTCTCTCTTCTTTCTCATTTTAAGCGCCGCAGATTGCCAGCACCTCGCCGAGCTCCGGGACGCTTTCGATCCCGCCGGGGCGGGCGGTGGAGAGCGTCGCGGCGGCGGCGGCGAAGCGGGCGACGGCGGCGAGCTCTTCGGCGCTGAGGGCGTCCGGCGACTTGCCGAGGGCGAGCAGGCGGCTCATCGCGCTGCCGCCGAAGATGTCGCCCGCGCCGGTCGTGTCCCGCACGGCGATGCCCGCGGGCGCGGGGACGCGGAGCGCCGCGGCTGCGTTCGCGGCGAGGCAGCCCTCCGCCCCAAGCGTCACGAACACAAGCTTCACGCCGTAATCGCCGATGAGCCGCCGCGCGCAGGCGGCGGGATCGTCGCCGAACAGAAACGCCGCCTCCTCGTCGCTGAGCTTCACAACGTCCGCCTGCGCAAGTCCCCAGCGCATCTGCTCGCGCGCCTCGGTCTCGCTGCGCCAGAGCGGGCGGCGGAGGTTCGGGTCAAAGCTGAGGAGCTTGAAGTGCGCCTTCGCGTACTCCACGGCGCGGCGCGTTGTCTCCCGCGCGGGCTCATCCGTCAGCGAGAGGGAGCCGAAATGCAGCGCGCGGGCGCGGTCGATAAGCGACAAGTCCAGCTCGTCGAAGTGAAGCTGCGTGTCCGCGCCGGGCTTGCGCGCGAAGGAAAACTCGCGGTCGCCGCGCTCGTCGAGCGTCACGAAGGCGAGCGTGGTGAACACGTCCTCCGCCGTCACGATGCCGCGCGTCTCGACGCCGAGAGCGCGCAGCGTGGCGATGAGCCGCCGCCCGAAGGCGTCCGTCCCGACCTTGGCGAGCAGGGCGGTCTTCGCGCCGAATTTCGCGAGCGCGGCGAGAAAATTCGCCGGTGCGCCGCCGGGATGGGCTGCCATGGTGGGATAGCCCCCCGCGTCGGCAGTCAGGCAGGTAAAGTCGATCAAAAGCTCGCCGAGGGCGACAACGTCCAGTGCTTCCATGCCGCTCACCTCGCCGCCGGATACTCGTTGCAGAGCAGACGGTAGGGCGGCTCGTCCTCCTCGATGGCGGGGAAGCGGCCGACCGGCGGCTCGAAGCGGTTATCCGTATTGTCATCGTTGCACTGGCTGACCTCGCCGAGCAGCACCGGACCCGTGCCGGGCTCGACGGTGAAATCGTGGTAAAGCCGCTGCTGAATGTGGATGCTCTCGCCCGGCGTCAGGCGGATCTGCGTCCCGGCGGGGACACGGCGCGCGAGACCGTCCGTGTGGACGGTCACGTCGGAAACGCGGTCGATCGACTCGTCCGGCAGGGAGTTATACACCCGGATGAGCACGTTGCCGCCGCCGCGGTTTATGATGTCCTCGGTCTTGAACCAGTGGAAGTGGTTCGGCGCATACTGCCCCTCGCGCAGATAGAGCAGCTTTTCGGAATAGACCTTCGGGTAGCGATCCGCCATCGCGCGGTTGCCGTTGCGGATGGTGACGAGCGAAAAGCCCACGCGGTCAAAGTCGCCGAGGCCGTAGTCCGTGATGTCCCAGCCGAGGGCGCAGTCGCGCACCTCGTCCCACTCATGTCCGAGCGCCGCCCACCGCTCCGGCGTAAAAGAGCAAAACGGCGGCAGATAGCAGCGGTATTCGCGGCACATATTCTCCATCTCGCGCAGAGCACGGTTGATTTCAGAACGCTTCATTGCCCGTTTGTCCCCCTTCAGCCCATCACAAGTCCGCCGGACACGTCGATGACCGCGCCGGTGACGAAGGCGGATTCCTCGCTCGCGAGGAACTCCACGGCGGACACGATGTCCCGCGGCTCGCCGAGCCTGCCCAGCGGCGTCATCGCCGTGAGGCGGGCGCGCGCATCGTCCGGGAGCGTGTCGTGCGCCGGAACGTCGCCCTCGATGGGCGCGATGCAGACGCAGTTTGCGGTAATGCCGCGGCCGCCCAGCTCGCGCGCGAGGGCGTAAGTCAGCGAAATGAGCCCGCCGCGGGCGCACGCCTGCGCCGCAGCCGGACGCCAGCCGCCCTGCCGCCCCTCCGCGGTCGTAAGGTTGATGATGCGCGCGGCGCGGCTGCGCTCCAGGTAGGGCAGCGCGTGGCGCACGGTGAAAAACGCGGTCTTCAGCAATCGCTGGTTGCCGTCGTAGCGCGCCTCGTCCGTGTCCTCGAGCGGAAAGCTCTCGTGAGGTCCCGCGGCGTTCACGAGCACGTCCACACTGCCGAAGCGCGCCGCAACGGCGGCGAGCGCCGCGTCATAGCCGCTCTCGTCGGCGCTGAGCCCGACGGCGTGGGCGCGGTATTCCGGCTCCAGCGCGTCCACCGCGCCCTGCCCTTTTTTGAGGCTGGAGCTGAAGAACGCGACGTTCATCCCCTGCTCGATGACGCTCCGCACGATGGCGAGTCCGTTGTTTCCCGCCCCGCCGGTAATGACCATGGTCCTGCCCTGCAATGTCAGCATCGCTTTGCCCTCCCGTTGATAATAACCTCGGAGCCGGCGGACGCAGCCGCCGGCTCCTTCATTATACACTGTCCGCCCCGCAAAGCGCAACGGGTCATTTATTCGTTCTTTCCCGCGGATTTATGCGCGCGGATCGCCGCAGCGAGGCGAGGGGCGACCTCGAACAAATCGCCCGCGATGCCGTAAGTCGCGGCGGCGAAGATGGGCGCGCCGGGGTTTTTGTTGACGGCGACGATGCAGTCGGAGTCCTGCATGCCAGCGAGGTGCTGGATCGCGCCGGAAACGCCGAGCGCGACATAAAGCCGCGGACGGACGATCACACCGGTCTGACCGATCTGGCGCTCGCCTCCGAGCAGCCCCGCCTCCACGACCGGCCGCGTTGCGCCGACGACGCCGCCAAGCGCCGCGGCGAGGTCCTCCGCGACGGCAAGACCCCGCGCGCCGTCGCGCAGAATGCCGCGTCCGACGGCGACGACCGTCTCCGCTTCGGCAAGTCCCTGCCCCGCCTCCGCCGGCAGCGGCTCCGTTCCGAGCAGCACCGCGCGGCAGTCCGCCGTCGCAAACCGCGCCGCCACGCGCTCCACCGCCGCGGCGCGCGCCGCCGACGCCGGGGCTCGCTCCGCCGCGCCGGGACGCACCGTCGCCATCTGGGGGCGGCGCTCCGGACAGACGATGTCCGCCATCAGCCGTCCGCCGAAGGCGGGCAGCGTCATTTTCAGGCAGCCGGTCTCCGCGTCGAGCGCGAGCGCGGTGCAGTCCGCGGTGAGTCCGGTGCGCAGCCGCGCAGCCGCACGCGGCGCAAGATCGCGCCCCGTCGCCGTGGCGGGCAGGAGCAGAATTTCGGGCTTTCTTTCCTCCGCAAGGGAGCAGAGCACGCGGGTATACGGCTCCGTGGCGTAATCGGCGAGGAGCGGGTCATCGCAGAGATAGACCCGGTCAGCCCCGGCATTGCCGAGCGCCGCGGTCTGCTCCGCGCCGAGCCGGAAGCCGAGAAGCAGAGCGGAAAGCTCCGTTCCCCGCGCGTCCGCAAGGCGCCTGCCCGCGCCGAGGAGCCGGAGGCTGTCCTCCGTTACGCGCCCGCCGCGCTGCTCGCAGAGCACCCACACGCCGTTTCCTCCTTGTGTCATTGCGCCTCACGCTCCTTTCCGAGAAGTCCCCGCTCGCACAAAATTGCGGCAAGCCGGGCACAGGTCTCGCTCCCGCTGCCCTCGAGCAGCTCGCCCGCGGGGCGCGGCGGAGGCGGATAGGTCGCGCTGATCCGGGTCGGGGAGCCGGCAAGCCCCACCGTCTCCGGTGCGAGGCCAAGCTCCGCCGCGCCGAGGCGGCGAAGCGGCTTTTCAAAGCTCTCCACCACGCCGCGGACCGTCGCCTGCCGTGGCGCGGCGAGCTCCCGTGCGCAAGTGAGCAGGCAGGGCGTCGGCAGCGCAAGGCGCACCGTTTCCCCGTCGCGCGCACAGCGGGCCCTGACGCCGTCGGGGCTGCGCTCGAGCGCCGTGACCGCCGTCGCCTGCGGTATGCCGAGCTTTTCCGCGAGCTGGGGACCGACCTGTGCGGTCTCGCCGTCCGAGGCGGCGCGGCCGCAGAAGACAAGGTCCTCCGCGCCGAGACCGAGCAGTCGGACGGCGGCGGCGAGACACTCGCTCGTGGCAAAGGTGTCCGCCCCGGCAAACTCGCGGCAGCTGAGGAGCACCGCCTCGTCCGCACCGACGGCGAGGCACTCGCGCAGCGCCTCCTCCGCCTCCGGCGGACCCATCGTGAGGACCGTGACACGCGCGTCCGGCTCCCGTTCGCGCTCGCGCAGCGCGGCGGCAAGGGCAGCGGCGTCGTCCGCATTCAGCCTCGCCGGCATGGCGGCGCGGTCGAGCGTGCCGTCCCGCCGCAGCACGGCGGCGTCGGTGTCCGGCACCTGCTTGACGCATACGATGATTTTCATTTGCTCCCCTCCCTTCAGCTCACACCGAGCGCCGCGGCGATGACCATGCGCTGGACCTCGCTCGTGCCCTCATAAATCTCCGTGATCTTCGCGTCGCGCATCATGCGCTCCACGGGGTAATCGCGGGTGTAGCCGTAGCCGCCGAAGAGCTGGACGGCGCGGCGCGTCACGTCGCTCGCCGCCTCCGCGGCGAAGAGCTTCGCCATCGCGGCGTCCGCGGAGTAGGGCGCGCCGCTTTGCTTTTTCAGCGCGGCGGAGTAAACGAGGTATTTCGCCGCCTCCATGCGCGTGTGCATGTCGGCGAGCTGGAACTGGGTGTTCTGGAACTGGCTGATGCGCTTGCCGAACTGCATGCGCTCTCGCGTATACGCCACAGTCTCCGCCACCGCGCCCTCGCCGATGCCGAGCGCCTGCGCCGCGATGCCGATGCGCCCGCCGTCGAGTGTTTTCATCGCGAGGGCGAAGCCCTTGCCCTGCCTGCCGAGCAGACGGTCGCGGGGAATGACGCAGTTTTCAAACACCAGCTCGCAGGTGCTTGAGCCGCGGATGCCCATCTTTTTCTCGCGCTTGCCGACGGAGAAGCCGGGGTCCGTGCGCTCCACGAGGAAGGCGGAGATCTCCTTGCCGGAGCGCCCGCGGTGGTCCGGCACCGTTCCGGTAACGGCGATGACGACGAAAAGGTCCGCCGCCCCGGCGTTCGTGATGAAAATCTTCGAGCCGTTCAGGACCCAGTTTTCGCCGCCCTCATCGAGCACGGCGACGGTCTGCTGCCCCTGCGCGTCCGTGCCCACGCCGGACTCCGTCATCGCAAAGGCGCCGAGCCATTCGCCGGAGCAGAGCCGCGGAAGATATTTTGCCTTCTGCTCCGGCGTGCCGTTTTCAAAAATCGGCGCGCAGCAAAGGCTCGTGTGCGCCGAGAGGATGACACCCGTCGTGGCGCAGACTCGGCTCAGCTCCTCCACGGCGAGGACATAGCTCAGATAATCCGCGCCCGCGCCGCCGTATTCCCGCGGGAGGTAAATGCCCAGCATGCCGCGCTGCGCCATTTTCCGCACCGTTTCGGCAGGGAAGCGCTCCGTCTCGTCTATCTCGGCGGCGAGGGGCTTCACCTCGCGCGCGGCAAAATCGCGGAAGAGCTTTTGCAGCATCGCCTGCTGCCGTGTCAGCTGAAAATCCATCGTTTCCGCTCCTCACTTGCCATAATCGTAAAAGCCTCTGCCCGTCTTGCGGCCCAGCAGCCCGCCGGCGACCATCTTGCGCAGCAGCAGACTCGCGCGGTATTTGCTGTCGCGCGTCTCCTCGTAGAGCACGTCCATGATCGCAAGGCAGACGTCCAGCCCGATAAAGTCGCCCAGCGTCAGGGGTCCCATCGGGTGGTTCGCGCCGAGCTGCATCGCCTTGTCGACGTCCGCCGGGCTCGCGACGCCGGTCTCCACAAGCTCAACCGCCTCATTGATCATCGGGATGAGCAGCCGGTTCACAACGAAGCCGGGCGCCTCGTTGACCGCGACGGGCTCCTTGCCCAGCCCGCGCGCAACGGAGGAAACGGTCTCGTAGGTCTCGTCGGAGGTGTGGGCGCCGCGGATGACCTCCACGAGGCGCATCACCGTGGCAGGGTTGAAAAAGTGCATGCCGATAAAGCGGTCCGCGCGCCCCGTCGCCGCGGCGAGCGCCGTGACGGAAATGGAGGAGGTGTTGGTCGCGAAGATCGTCTCCGGGCGGCAGATACCGTCCAGCTCCGCGAAGATGTCCTTTTTGATCTTCTCGTTCTCCACCGCCGCCTCCACGACCATGTCGGCGTCCGCCGCGGCGGAAAGCGCCGTCGTGAAGGCGATGTTCGCCGCGATCTGCGCGCGCTGCGCGCCGTCGATGCGGCCCTTGCTCTCCAGCTTTCCGAGGCTGCGCTCCAGCCGCGCGCGGGAGCGGTCCAGAATCTCGTCGCTGATGTCCCGCACCGTCACGGACCAGCCGCTGCGCGCAAAGACCTGCGCGATCTCCAGCCCCATCGTTCCGCCGCCGATCACCGTTGCTTTTTTCATGATAACCACGCTCTCCTCCTGCAAAAAATTTTGTTGATTTACCGATTCACGAAGCGCTTCTCCGCGCGCTTTTCGAGGAAGGCGCTCATGCCCTCGCGCTTATCCTCCGTGCCGCAGGTAACGCCGAATGCCTCCGCCTCGAAGGCGGCTGCCGTCGCCATGTCGGTCTGGAGCCCGAAGCGGACGCAGCGCTTCGACTCCGCGACGGCGATAGGCGCGTTTGCGGCGATCGTCTCTGCGAGCGCAAGCGCGCGGTCTAAAAGCTCCTCCTGCGGGTAAACTGCGCTGACAAGTCCGAGCCGCTCCGCCTCCGGCGCGCCGACGATGCGCGCCGTGAACAGCAGCTCCATCGCGCGCGATACGCCGATGATGCGCGCGAGCCGCTGCGTTCCGCCGAAGCCGGGCGTGATGCCGAGTCCGGTCTCCGGCTGACCGAACTTCGCCTTTTCGCCGGCGAGCCGGATATCGCAGGCGAGGGCGAGCTCGCAGCCGCCGCCGAGGGCAAAGCCGTTCACCGCCGCGATGACGGGCTTCGCCATCGTCTCCAGCCGGGCGAGCACCGCGTTGCCGCGCGTGGAAAAGCGCCTGCCCTCCGCGGAGGAGAAGCCCGCCATCTCCGCAATATCCGCGCCCGCGACAAAGGCGCGCCCCGCACCCGTGATGACAACGGCGCGCACTGCGTCGTCCGCCTCGGCGCGGGTGATAACGGCGTCCAGCTCGTCAAGCACGGCGCTGCAAAGCGCATTGAGCGCCTCCTGCCGGTCGATCGTCACCAGCGCCGCATTGCCGCGCAGCTCATAACGCACATAAGCCATAATCTTTTCCTCCTGCTTTCCGCCCTTTTGCGGCGGAATTGATAAATTTTTGACGCATTCCCGCAAAAAACAGCGCCGCCTTGCGCGGCTGAGCGGGGGAGGGGTGCTTTTTCCCGACGGGCTCGTTATATTTTTGGCAAGCTCGCTACGGTTTCGCATTGTAACACGTCCTTCCATGATTGTCAAGAAAAAAACAAAGATTTTTTTCGTCTTTTTGTTGTTTTATTCGAGTCGGAATTGAA
>CALJDB010000298.1 GCA_938023775.1 uncultured Clostridia bacterium | reverse complement strand
TATTTCATTGCATAAACAGGCTCGTCACGATATATGGGCTCTTGGTATTCTTCAGTTTCATAATAAGTCTCATATACAGGAGTACTTATTGTTTCTCCAATAGCCAATTTACCCGAAAATCGGCTGAATTTGGCGTCCGTCACGGGCAGCCAGAATGGTCTCCTCCAGCTTGCCGTAATCCGCGGCGAGGGAGCGGGGCTTTGCCTCCGGTGCGTCCTGATAAAGCGGCACGAAATAGTAGTGGCGGCGATTCAGCAGCTCGCCGAGGTTTTTCGCCGAGGCGGAGAGTGCGTCGTTGCTGCCGAAGGCGAGCACCACGGGTCTCCCGCCGCGCAGGTGGGACTTTACCGCCATCGTCACCGCTGTGTCCGTGATCCCGGCGGCGAGCTTTGCGAGCGTGTTGCCCGTGCAGGGCGCGACGGCAAGCACGTCGAACATCGCCTTCGGTCCGATGGGCTCCGCGTCCGCGACCGTGTGGAGAACGGGCTTCCCCGTGATCGCCTCCAGCCGCCGGATATGCTCCGCCGCCGCGCCGAAGCGCGTGTCGGTTTCGTAAGCCGTCCCGGACATGATCGCCGTCACGTCGTATTTCTCCGCGAGCGCCTCCGCCGCGGCGACGGCCTTTTCAAAGGTGCAGAACGAGCCGGTCAGCGCCAGCCCGATGCGCAGTTTTTCCATGATTTATCGCTCCTCCCGCAAAATCGCATACACCGCGTCGCGCACCGCCTTGGCAGCCGCCTCCGGCGCGGTTTTCCCCGGCAGCCCGGACGCGAGCTGCACCTTCCTGCCGAGCCGCTCCGCCGCCGCGGCGTCGATGCCGTAGGGCGGGCTCGCGAGCTCGATGAGCGCCGCGCCCGGCAGCGCCCGGAGCTCCCGCTCGCCCAGCACCGGGGCTGGCGCCGTGTTCACGACGAAGTCAAATTCCCCGCCGAGCCCGGCAAGGCGCATCGCGCGCACGCCGTCGCACTCCGCCGCCGCCCGCTGAGCCGGAGAGCGCGCCGCGACCGTCACCTCCGCGCCGAGCGCGCGCAGCCTTCGCGCCAGCAGGCTCCCGATGCGCCCGTAGCCCGTGATGAGCACGCGGCTGCCGCCGAGCGCATCCGGCGACGCGAGCAGAAGCGCGAGCGCGCCCTCCGCCGTCAAAAGCGCGTTTTGCAGCGTGAACGATTCGCGGCGGAAATAGTCATAGAGCGGCAGCGCGTTTATGCGGCACGCCGCCGCGGTCTTCTCCCCGACCTGCCCGGCGCAGACCGGCGTTCCCGCCCGCGTGAAGCTCAAAAGCTCGCCGGGGCACCATTCCCGCTCGCTAAGCGGCGCGAAAAGCAGCCCGCCGCGCTCGCAGGGCAGGGGCAGCACGATGGAGTCCGCCTCCGCCATCGCCTCCGCCGGGCTCGCTGCGCAGCGCAGCGCCCGCTCCAGCGCAAAGGGCTCCACCGTATGTCCGTCCCGCCGCAGCAGCCGCACAAGCCGCACCGCGCGCTCATCCCCGCCAAAAACGGCAAAATTCATCTCACCGTCACCTCCTGCGCCCATCCTATGCCGGGGCGCGGAGAGTGTGAAAATAATTACTTTCCTTGCTTTTCCCGTAACGGCTTGCTATAATGACAGACAGAAAAAACGATCACGGAGGAAGACCGCTATGAGCTACGCCGACGAGGTGTTTATCCAAAACTGCCGCGACATTCTGGAAAACGGCGTGTGGGACACGGACCGGGAGGTCCGCCCCCGCTGGGAGGACGGCACGCCCGCCCACACCGTCAAGAAATTCGGCATCGTCAACCGCTACGATCTGCAAAAGGAGTTCCCCATCCTGACGCTGCGCCGCCAGTA
>CALJDB010000297.1 GCA_938023775.1 uncultured Clostridia bacterium | reverse complement strand
TTAACTCTCTTGTCTGATTACTATTCGTAATTCCCCGGATTCATCTTCTCCTTCTGCGACGTCTGCGGGCGGTCAACATACTCCCGGCGAAAACACCACATAGCACGGCGAGCAGATTCCAGAGAAGCGAGATGTTGATAAGCGTAGAACTTTCACAGAGCAGCCCTAAAATGATTACAAAAAGTGACAACACTCCGGCGGTCATCGCGGCGTAAGTCAGCTTCCCTGTTTTGACCCCGCCGGCGGAGACGAGCCCCGCGGCGGCGGACGCAAGCAGCAGCGCGAGCCGCGCCCAGAGCGCCTCCCTTCCCTGCGTCAGACGCCCCGCCGCGCATAGGGATGCCTCCAGCAGCACGAGCAGCAGCATCCCCGCAGCGGCTCCTGCCCCTGCAAAGACCGCGCGCCGCACATACCGCCGCTCCGCCTTCGTTTTTTTATCCATGCGAAAAACCTCCCCGAATAAGCTTGTTCCAAACTTATTCGGGGAGGTCTCGTTTGATGTTCGTTTTTTTTACTTGGCGGGCTGCTCTTCCTTCTGAATGCTGTTCGTGGAGATCGCCCACTTGGTGACCTGGACGCGGACGCGGTCCTCGCCGGTCTCGAAGGTGATGAGGTCGCCACTGATGTCAACGACCTTGCCGACCATACCGCCGATGGTGGTAATCTTATCTCCGACGGAAAGGCTGTTGCGCATTTCCTCGGCTTTCTTCTTCTTCTTGTTCTCCGGACGAATCATGAAGAAATAGAACACCGCGATCAGGACGACAATCATGATGATGGACGTATAGCCGCCGCCGGAGGACGTGCTGCCGTCCGCGCCGGTAGTGGCACAGCCGGTGAAGGCAACGCAGGCGAGAATCGCCGCGGAAAGGACGCCGAGCAGAGATTTGATCTTCTTTTTCATTCGGGAATGAACCTCCTCATTTAGTAACAAAGGTTAGTATATATGCTCTCTTCCGGAATTGCAAGAGTTTTTCGAAAGAAATCCGGCGTTTTTCGGAAGATTTCAGATGCGGACCGCCAGCCGCTCGGAATATTCGCGGCGGAACGCGGCAAATTCCCCGGCGTCCAGCGCTTCGCGGATGCGCTCCATCAGGTGGTTATAGAACCAGAGATTGTGCGTCACCATCAGACGCAGCGCAAGCGGCTCCTGCGCCTTGAGCAGATGGCGGATATACGCCTTGGAATAGCGCCGGCAGGCGGGACAGCCGCAGCCGGGCTCGATGGGCTCCGCGTCGTGGTCATATTTGCGGTTATTGAGGTTGATGACGCCGTTCCATGTAAAGAGATGACCGTGACGGCCGTTGCGTGAGGGCATAACGCAGTCGAAAAAGTCGATTCCGCGGGCGACGGACTCGATGATGTTGCTCGGCGTGCCGACGCCCATGAGGTAGCGCGGACGGTCGGCAGGCATGTAAGCCTCCACCGCCTCGATCGTGTCATACATCTCCTGATGGGTCTCCCCCACCGCGAGACCGCCGATAGCGTAGCCCGGAAGGTCCAGCTCTGCTATGCGCTGCATGTGCTCAATGCGCAGATCGCGGTAGACCGCGCCCTGGTTGATGCCCCAGAGCACCTGTCCGGGGTTCACGGCGTCCGGCTCGGCGTTATATTCCGCGAGCGCCGCCTTGCAGCGCACGAGCCAGCGCGTCGTGCGCTCGCAGGATTTTTTCACATATTCGTATGGCGACGGGATCTTGACACACTCGTCGAACGCCATGGCGATATCCGAGCCCAGATTGGACTGGATGCGCATGCTCTCCTCTGGACCCATGAAAATCTTCGCCCCGTCCACATGGGAGTTGAAGGACACCCCCTCCTCCCTTATCTT
>CALJDB010000296.1 GCA_938023775.1 uncultured Clostridia bacterium | reverse complement strand
CGGACAGTCCGGCGGACCGACCGCGGTCATCAACGCGAGCGCTTACGGCGCGATCCGCGCCGCACTGGACGCAGACGCCGTCACGAAGGTCTACGGCGCGAACCACGGCATCAAGGGCGTGCTGGACGACCGGCTTTATGTGATGGACGAGGAGGACCCCGCGGAGCTCGCGCTGCTGCGCAACACCCCGTCGAGCGAGCTCGGCTCCTGCCGCTACAAGATGAAGGACCCGGACGTGGACGACACGGATTATAAGCGCCTGCTGGAAATTTTCCGCAAGTATGACGTCCGCTATTTCTTCTATAACGGCGGCAACGACTCCATGGACACCTGCAACAAGATCTCCAAATACTGCCAGCGCGTCGGCTATGACTGCCGCGTCATGGGCATTCCCAAGACCATCGACAACGACCTTTACGGCACGGACCACTGCCCCGGCTACGCGAGCGCCGCGAAGTATATCGCGACGAGCTGCATGGAGGTCTATAAGGACGCCACGGTCTATGATAACGAGCAGATCACCGTCGTCGAGATCATGGGGCGCGACGCCGGCTGGCTGACCGCCGCCTCCGCCCTCGCGACCCATTTCGGCGCGGGTCCGGACCTCATCTATCTGCCGGAGGTCGACTTTGATCAGGAGCAGTTTTTCGCGGACGTGGAGCGCATCCTGAAGGCGAAGCACAAGGTGCTCATCGCCGTCAGCGAGGGCATCCACTATGCCGACGGTCATCTCGTTTCCGAGGCGACGACGAGCGCGACGGACGGCTTCGGGCATGCCCAGCTCGGCGGTCTCGCGGCGCGCCTTGCCGAGACGCTGAAGGAGCGCACGGGCGTCAAGGTCCGCGGCATCGAGCTGAGCCTGCTCCAGCGCTGCGCGGCGCACCTCGCCTCCGCGACCGATCTCTATGAGGCGGAGCTCGCCGGGCGCACCGCCGTGGAACAGGCTGTCGCCGGAAAGACGGACTACATGGTCGCCTTCCGCTGCGACCGCAGCGGCGGCGAATACCGCTGCGAAACGGAGCTGCTGCCGCTCGACAAGGTCGCGAACTTCGTCAAGAAGGTCCCGCTCGAATGGATCAACGAGGCGCATAACGGCGTCACGCAGGAGCTCGTGGACTACGTTCTCCCCCTCATTCAAGGCGAGCCGGAGCGCCCCACGGAGCACTCCCTGCCCCGCTACGCAAAGCTGAAAAAGGTGTTTGCGGAGTAATAAGATGCAATAAAGAAGGACCTGCACGATGTGCAGGTCCTTCTGTTTTTTTCTCATCCCCTGCTGCACAGGGCGGCGCGGAGGTCTTCGAGGTCGCCGGGGGTTCCGGGCATGATGAGGTCGTTTCCGGCGCGAATGCAGCCGGAGGCGGAGCAGTCCGGGCTCTGGACCGTGGTGTACCAGTCAGTCATGATGAGCCCGTCGAAGCCCCATTCCCCGCGCGCAAGGCGGGCGCATAGGTCGCAGCTGTTGGCGGCGTGGGTGCCGTTTAATTTGTTGTAGCTCGTCATGATCGCCGCGGGGCGGCTCTCGCGCACGGCGATCTCGAAGCCGCGGAGATAGAGCTCGCGCAGGGCGCGCTCGGAAACGGCGCTGTCCGTGTGCATGCGCTGCGTCTCCCAGTTGTTCGCGGCGAAATGCTTGATCGTCGCGCCGCAGCCGGGGACGGACTGGACGCCGCGGACCATGGCGGCGGCGATGCAGCCGCTTAAAAGCGGGTCCTCGGAGTAGTACTCAAAATTCCGCCCGCAGAGCATGTCGCGGTGGAGATTCATACCTGGCGCGAGCCAGAGCGCCACGCCGAAGCGGCGCATTTCCTCGCCGACGGCGGCGCCGATCTCTTCGATGAGCGCACGGTCGAAGGTCTGCGCCAGCGAGGTGCCGACCGGGAAGACGGTGCAGAACTGCCAGCGGCGCGCCGCGCCATCCGGAACAGGTGTCTTGAGCCGCAGGAGCGTTTCACCGAGGTCGCGCGGGACGATCCTGCCGTCTGAAATATCGAGGTCCTGCGCAAGGCGCAGCCCGGCAGGACCGTCGGCGAGCACCATCTCCGGCGCGCTGCCGGCGCCGGTCGTGACCGCGGCGGCACCCGGCGGGTAAACGCCGCTGCTCTCCGGGCTCCCCTGCCCCTTCGTCGGGTCGCCGACGACGAGGCGGAGCAGCTCCCTCGCACCGAGCCCGGCGGCGAGGCGCTGCGCCTCCTCCGCCGCGGCGTCCGCGCCGCGCTCCGGTTCCGGCAGCGCGGGGACGGCGAGCGTCAGCACCGGGAGCGCCGCCGCGGGCGGCAGCGGGATCGTTTCCGCCGGGGCGAGCAGACGCTGCGCTTTGCGCACGGCGATGGTCTCCTCCAGCAGCGCAAGGCAGACCGCGCGGGCGTCGTCGAGGCTCTCACCGAGCCAGAAGCGGTACTCCCCCGCTTCGAGCACGAAGCGGCTTTCCGCCTCGTCAAAGCTTGCAAGCGCCTCCAGCGGCACTTCGAGACGGAGCACCTCCTGCTCGCCGGGGGCGAGAGCGCTGAGCGGAGCGAGTCCTTCTTGACCGAAAGCCCAACGAAGTGGGTCTCGGTCGATTATCGGATCTCGTATTGTTCCCCTTCGGGCAAAACGGTCTCGTTCGGCTCCTCGCGGTAGCGCAGGGAGCGGATGTAGCGCCCCTCGGCATAGATTGCCGCGGCAGCGGCAAGAAGCTCCGCCGCCGTCAGGAGTTCGGGCAGCGCGGGCGTTCCGGCATTTCCAATGAGATAGACCAGCTTCGCCGCGGCGGTCAGCGCCAGGGCGATCGCCGCGATGATCGCCGCGATGCGCAGCCGGGTCGCCCCGGCGTCGCGGTCATAATAGGTCATGCGCCGGGGCGCGAAGAACCACAGCAGCGTCGCGCCCGCGCAGTAAACGAGCAGAACGGCGGAGGGCAGCCCGGGCACGGCAACATACCAGCAGGCATTTCCGCCCGCGGCGGCGTTTGTCAGCGCCATCACATAGAGCACGGCGGCGAGCGCCACGAGCAGCACGCAGAGCGCCCTGCCGCACCAATAGGAGCGGTCGGAGCAGTCCTGCACCTGCCACGGCGCGGTGTAAAAGCGCTTCAGACGGTAGCCGCCGTTCGGCTTTTCCGTCCGCACCTCCGTGTAGCCGCGGAAATAGCGGTGATAATGGTCGCTGTGGCGAAAGCCGGTCTCCGGGCTCTCGTCCCGGAACGGGCGTTTGCCCTTGACGCCGTAAATGTCGCTGCCGGTTTTTTTCTTTCCGAACATGCTGTCCTCCAAAAAGGAAATGATTGCGGGCTTTTAAGTGCCCTCGACGACCTCATAGCGCGTCGCGTCGCGCAGGTAGCGCTTATCGAACATCAGTCCAACGTCCTTATATTTGACAAAGCCCTGCGCCGCGGGGTCGTGCTTGGAGAAATCGGGACCCTTGTCGCCCGCGTCGCGCGGGGAGCGCTCCTTTGGCGGGCGGGGCGGCTCACCGTCGGTCTCGCCGTCGAGCGCGCGGATGGCGGCGGCGAGGGCGTGGTTCACCATGTCGCCGGGCAGCAGCTCCTCGGTGTGGCCGCCGCAGCAGTGGTCAAATTCGTCGCGCCGCGCCATCAGCTTCGCCATGCTCATCGCATAGAGCAGCATGCTCGGCTGGGGGTCGACGCATTTATACTTCAGCGGCACGCCGGGCATCAGATTATCACCCGTGAACATGAGCCGCCCGCCGTGGTCGAGCCACGCGATGCAGTCCGGCGAGTGACCGTCCATACGGATGGCTTCGATAACGCGGTCTCCAAGGTCGAGAGTAAAGCCGTCCGTCACGGGGACGATCTCGTAATCGAGCGGGTATTTTTCGATATCCTGCCCGCCGTTCGGTGTTTTGGCGATCTTCGCCGCGAGGGGGCCCATGAAGGCGACGCGGAAATAGCCGTTGCCGCCGGTGTGGTCAAAATGACCATGGGTATTGAGCGCGATGCGCACGGGCTTTCCGCAGAGGCTCTCGGCGTAAGCGCGCAGATCCTCCGGCGCGTCGCCGGTGTCGATCATCGCGCCCTCGCGCTTTCCGGCGACGAGATAGGCGGTCGCGCCGTGGTTGAAAATCGCCCAAGTGTCCTTCTGAAGCAGCTTGGATGTGAAAGGCATAAAGCAATGTTCCTCCGTTTTTTTCAGTTGATCTCCGCCACGCGGCAGCAGGAGACAAAGTGGCGCGGCTCGACCTCCACGAGCTCCTGCGGCTCATAGCAGCGCTCGCAGGCGTAGGGGCAGCGCGGCGCAAAGCGGCAGCCGGGCTTGGGGTTGATGGCGGAGGTAATCTCTCCCTTGAGCTGGACGCGGTGCATCGGGTGGTCCAGATCCGTGGAGGGAATGGCGCTCAGCAGCGCCTTCGTATAGGGGTGCAGCGGGCGGCGGAACAGCTCCCGCGAGGGGCTGGTCTCCACGAGCTGACCGAGATACATAACGCAGATATCGTCGCTGATATGGCGCACGACGGAAAGATCATGCGTCACGAACATATAAGTGACCCCGAATTTTTCCTGCAAATCCATCAGCAGATTCAGCACCTGCGCCTGAATGGAGACGTCCAGCGCGCTCACCGGCTCGTCGCACATGATGAACTCCGGGCTC